>JAFYML010000164.1 GCA_017556595.1 Bacteroides sp. | reverse complement strand
GTTTGCTGGTTGTCCACCTGGTTGTGAAGAAGAAATCAACAAATAGCGACCATATTGGAATAATAGAGTTGCCAAATGTGGGTCGTCCACTTCATTAAAGTCGCGTACACGAAGGTCTGTTTCCTTTTGTGAAGCAGCAGTATAAGGCAATGACAATGATACACGGTCATATTGCTTCTTATATGCAGCAATATGATTGGCCAATGCTTGCTTATATGGAGTTTTCAATGCTTGCTTCAACGAAGCAGCTGCACGCTTAGATGGATTACCGCTTACATCATTGTAGCTAACATAATTGGTTGCTGCAGAGATATAAAGAATAGCCTCTGTAGCTCCTTGTACTGCAAGAGTTTTACCGTCAACAGCCTTAACTTTACCGCCAACTGTCTTCACTTGAATTTGACATTCAGCCTTCATTGCAGCAGGAATACCTTCATGTTCGGCACCTAAACATTGCATCGTCATCAAACTACCCTTTGCTTTCACCACCGGTGACAATTCTTGTGGGCAGTTATAATCAAGGGTAAAGTTTAATGCTTTTGGTTCGCTTGCTTTAACGCGCACAATAATCACATCATCGGCCAATGAAGCAAAAGCAGTACGAGTATAAGTTACACCATCTACTTTATAGTGTGTAGTGTGTACTGCCTTCTCAATATCCAATTCACGATAATAATCTTGTGGATTTTCATGACCTGGGAAGTTCATAAACAGACTACCCAATGTGAGGTAACGCATACCATGTTGAGGTGTCATATACACCTTATCAATCAACTTCTCAGCTTCAGCAAAACGATTACTAAAAATAAGTTCACGAATCTTAGGAAGCGAATCAAGACCATTAGGATTAAGGTTGTTATGAGGACCACCAGCCCAGAATGTTTCTTCATTCAATTGAAACTCTGCACGAGCAGCACCACCATACACCATAGCACCCAAATGAGAATTACCTAAAGGCAATGCATCGGTCCATTGAGCAGCTGGGCGAGTGTACCACAACTTCATGCGAGCAGCTATTTGTTCGTCGCGCAACAAGTCGTAACCCATAAGTTCCAACATCTTAGCAGCATAACGTCCACCTAACATACGATAACCTTCGGCAGAGAAGTGAAGATGGTCAAAAGCTGCCGGACATCCAGAAGAAGAAATAACATGAGAGGTTGGTACAACTTCGGGCATTGTAGCTATTACGGCATTATGAGCATGACATGCACCACCCACATCACCATGAACCATTTCGCCTACCAACAAAGGTACATCCTCGGCCTTTAAATTCAAGTCGGCTAAGATATCTTGATAGATTTTCTTCACCATAGCCGGCCACTCTTTTTGGCCATTATTGCTCTCACCTTGGTGCAACAAAATACCCTTAATAACGCCATCCTTTTGAGCTTTCTTTGCCAATTCAATCAAACGTGCATAAGGATTACCACCATACTCTTTCACAATATTCTTCAACCAATCTGCTTGCGATTGGATATGCTCTTCACAAATGTCTTTATCAAATACTTCAATGCGACAACCTGCTACAGAAACATTAATCACACCAACGCGGTGATCACTAGGTAGATTAGCCACCATTGTACGACCGAAATAATCGGCAGGAGTAAGTCCTGTTTGACAACGTGCCAAAGGAGGAACAGCCGTGTACCACTCACCCATCACACGTCCCTTATCAGGACAATCTACTGCTGACATCATCACAAAACGCGAATCTATACCAACAGTATCTTTCGGCTCTATACGAGCATTACCTTCCATATTCGATTGGCCTATGCAAAGGAAAATGTGAAAGTTCTTGTCTTGTGAGAAACTTGACATTGTAATCAACATCAAGCCAACCAACAAAATTAATTTCTTCATAATATTAAACTTTAAAATTATATCCTTAATTGGAGATACGTTACTGCATCCCCAATTAAGGATTCTTTATTTTACTCAATTCCTAAGAGCGAAAGCATCTTATCGGCATAACGACTGCCTAAGATACGATAACCTTCGGCTGAAAAATGCAAGTTATCCGAAGCTGCAGGACAGCCATTTGAAGAAATGACATGAGCCGTTGGGATAACTTCAGGAATACGTGCAACAACCGTATTGTGATATGCACAAACTCCTCCTTGATT
>JAFYML010000163.1 GCA_017556595.1 Bacteroides sp. | reverse complement strand
TGTCCCATGCATGCACTTCGGCTTCGGGTAGTTTTTTTGATAAAGAGATGGCTATGCATCCGCTACCCGTACCAATATCTAAGATCTTAGCATTCGGTTTGCACGCCTGTGCAGCAAGTTCTACCAACTCTTCAGTTTCCGGCCTGGGAATCAAGACGCCTTGTCTAACTAAAAATTCCCTTCCTGAAAAATATTTTTTCCCTTCTATGTATTGTATCGGTTCGTATTTTTCCAAGCGTTGAATAATGCTTTTCACTTTTTCTTCTTCGTTTCCCGATAAATCCATATCTTTGCACAGATAATAATCAACATTGCTTTGCCCTAAGATGTCGCAGAAAATGATGCGCGCTAAAGCATTAGCCTCTTGAGGATCATAGCTTTTGCTCAATTGTTCGCGAAGGTAGGAAGGAGTAATGTGCATAACCGGATTTTAAATTCGGATGCAAAAGTAACAAATATATTTTGTTTGCCAAAAGCTTATGAAAGAGGATGAACTATATATGCATCGTTGCATTCAGATAGCTCGCAATGGTTTGTGTGGAGCACCCCCCAATCCGATGGTAGGAGCAGTGATTGTGTGTGATGGGAAAATAATTGGCGAAGGCTATCATGCAAAGTGTGGCGAAGCGCATGCCGAAGTTAATGCTATTCGGTCGGTAAAAAATCATGAATTACTTAAGCGCTCAACTATCTATGTTAGCTTAGAACCATGTGCACACCATGGGAAGACTCCACCTTGTGCCGATTTGATTGTTGAAAAACAACTGAAAAGAGTGGTAATCGGTTGTCAAGATCCATTTGCAAAGGTCAATGGTAAAGGCATTGAAAAGCTGCGTCAGGCAGGTATAGAAGTGGAAGTGGGTGTCTTGGAAGATGCCTGTTTGGAGTTGATAAGTAGGTTTGTTACTTTTCATGCTCAGAAGCGGCCTTACATTACACTAAAATGGGCGCAATCTTCCGATGGCTTTATTGATTATAAACGTTGTGATGGCGAAGCTGTAAAATTGTCAAACAATTTTACAAGAATGCTTGTTCATAAACGCCGTTCAGAGCATACGGCTATCCTTGTGGGAAGACGTACTGCTTTGTTGGATAATCCCTCTTTAACTATTCGTGATTGGCACGGGAAAGCGCCTATTCGCCTTGTGCTTGATAAGGATTTGTCATTGCCTCGTTCGCTACATCTTTTCGATGGAAGTGTGCCGACAATCGTTTTTACCAGCAAACAAAAAGCACCGGACAACAATGTTGAATACATTCAATTGGACTTTTCAACATCGATACTTCCGCAAATGATGGAGGTGCTTTGCGCAAGAAATATCCAGTCGTTATTGGTCGAGGGGGGAAGTGTATTGTTGCAATCTTTCTTGGACGAAAATCTGTGGGATGAGATCTTTGTGGAAGAGGCGCCATTGACATTGCAAGATGGCGTGAAAGCGCCTATACCACCAAAGGATAGATTGCTTGAAACAAACCATTATTTTGGAAGAATAATCACTACTTATAAGCGAAAGTAAGTTAAAAACACTTTATTTTACGGCTATCAATACTAAAAAAGTACTTTTTTATCTATAAATTTATATAAAACTTCCCTTTTAAGGAGATTATAGTGAAAAATGTTCCTATTTTTGCAGCTTGTAAATAACACAAATAGAAAATAGCTTTGTAATGAGAATAAAATTTTTGTCTGTAATCACTTGCTTCTTGACACTATGCATTGCTTTCAGTGCATGTCTAGATTCCGATAATGATTATAATTATACCACTGATGTGTCCGTGTATGCTTTCGGTATAGATACAATTTATGGCAAGCACTATAAATTTTCAATCGACCAAGTAGAGCATCGGATATTCAACCGCGATTCATTGCCTATGTATGCCGATACATTGCTCGATAGCATTATCGTGGATACTTTCTCTATTGCGGCGGGTGCCATCACAAGTGGCGAAATGGATACAATTTTCATCGTAGGAGAGGCTGCCGATTTAACTCCAGCTGTCAACAATCCTATAGGACAGGCCTTTAAAGTGCATGCACTTGATGGTATGACAAGCCGTATCTATAGACTTACAATCAATGTGCACAAACAAGACCCCGATTCGCTGATTTGGAAAAACATGACTTCAACCGAGAATTTCCCAACTACTCCATTGAAAGATGATATAAAACTCTTGAGTTTGGGTGATTATTTGTACTTGTATTCGTCAAGCAATGGTGTGGAAGCTTATAGAGCAAATGTAAGCGAACCAACAAATGTTGTTTGGGAAGAACTTACATTGGCTGGTATGCCCGAGGATGTTATCTTGAATACCATGTTGGTAGCTTTCGATGCCCTTTTTGTTGTAGCTCAAGATGGTAGCGTTTATCAATCGGCCGATGGAGCTAATTGGCAAATGGTGGAAGGCTTAAGTGGCGATGTACAAGCATTGTTAGCGGCTTTCCCAACGACATTAGCAGGTATCAAACAAGTAGATGGTGAGAACTATTACTGCACTACAGATGCCTCTTTGCAATGGGCAATCGGTGAAAAGGTTGAAGAAGGATTCCCTACAAAGAACATACAATCTGTCGTTCATCCAACAACCAATGGCGTTTACAAATCAGTATTGGTGGGCACTTCAAAGAAGAGCACGGATAGAGTAATTCCTTGGTTCTCGTTGGATGGTAACCGTTGGGCAAGCATGGAGTCAAGTGCAGATAGCTATTGTCCACTAACCGATAAGACATCAATCATCTATTATGGAAATTCATACTACTTGTTTGATGCAGGGTTGTATGCGTTCTATTCATCGCCAACAGGCTTGGTATGGAAAATGGAAACAGACAAAATCCGATTCCCATATTCATTGCGCGATGCTTTAGGCTATTCTGCTGCTATTGACAAGAATAACTTTATTTGGATTGTCGGTGGTGGAAATGGAAATATCAATAATCAATTCTGGCGTGGACGAATCAATCGTTTAGGATTTGAACGTCAATGATAACTATTTAGAATACAATTGCCGATGTTGTCGTATAAGGAACAAATAGATAAGACTAGAATACCTGTCCATGTAGCAATTATTATGGATGGTAATGGACGTTGGGCGAAACTTCGTGGACATGAGCGTAGCTATGGCCATCAAGCCGGTGCCGAAACAGTGCATATAATAGCCGAAGAAGCTGCTCGTCTTGGCGTTAAATTCTTAACTCTTTATACGTTCTCTACCGAGAATTGGAATCGTCCAAGCAATGAAGTTGCTGCATTGATGTCTCTGCTTTTCGAATCGATAGAAGAAGAGACCTTCATGAAGAATAATATTCGTTTCCAAATTGTGGGCGATATAGAGAAATTACCACTCAATGTACAAAACCGATTGCAACAATGTATAGAACATACATCGCAGAACTCGGGAATGACTTTGGTGCTTGCATTGAGTTATTCATCGCATTGGGAATTGACACAAGCAACGCGAAAGATAGCTAATTTAGTAGCGCAAGGACAACTTTCCGTTGAAGATATAAACGCAGATACTATCTCAGAACATTTGGCTACAAACTTTATGCCAAATCCCGATTTGCTGATTCGTACAGGTGGCGAGCTAAGATTGAGCAACTATCTGTTATGGCAATGCGCTTATTCGGAATTGTATTTCTGTGATACTTTTTGGCCGGATTTTAGAGAAGAAGAATTCTGTAAAGCCATCTGCGATTTTCAACAACGCGAAAGAAGATTTGGCAAAACAAGTGAACAAGTTAGTAATAGTATAAAGTAAATATAAACAATACATAAATGCATTATCGTATTTTATCCATATTCATGATGACTGTATGCCTATTCTTAGGTACACAGATAGCTTCGGCACAAGACACAAACTACGAGCAACCTGTGGTGCTTTATTCAGGAACACCCAAAACTTACGAATTGGCTGGTATCAATGTCGAAGGTGCTGGCACCTACGAAGATTATGTTATCATTGGACTTTCTGGTTTGGTGAAAGGACAAGAGATAAAAATACCAGGCGATGATATAACTGAAGCATGTAAACGATATTGGAGACATGGTTTGTTCTCGGATGTAAGTATTACTCAAGATAGTATCTCGGGCAATAAAACATGGATAACAATTCATGTTGCATTGCGTCCTCGTGTTTCAGACATTGTTTATAAAGGTGTGAAAAAGTCGGAGAAAGATGATTTGGATGCTCGTATTGGTATGCTGAAGGGGGGACAAGTTACACCCAATGCTGTCGATCGTGCAGAAACATTGATTAAACGCTATTACGATGACAAGGGTTTTAAAAATGCAGAAGTATTTATTGACCAAAAAGACGACCCAAACAACGAAGGACAAGTTATCGTAGAAATTGTGGTGGATAAAAAAGAAAAGGTAAAAGTAAACTCGATTACTATTGTTGGTAATGAAGTGCTTACGGATAAGAAGTTGAAACGCGTCATGAAAAAGACCAACGAAAAGAATAAGTTGGTTAACTTTTTCCGCACAAAGAAATTCGTAGAAGAGAACTTCGAAGCCGATAAACAATTGATTATTGACAAATATAATGAATTAGGTTATCGTGATGCAACAATTATTGCAGATAGCATTTCTCCGTATGACGATAAAACCATTGATGTGTATCTTGAAATTGATGAAGGACAAAGATACTATTTGCGCAACGTTAACTGGGTGGGAAATACACTTTACTCTGCTGAACAAATGGATTACTTGCTTCGTATGAAGAAGGGCGATGTGTATAACCAAAAACTTTTGTCGGAACGTACTGTAGAAGATGAAGATGCAATCAGCAATCTATACTATAACAATGGTTATATATTCAGTAGTGTGGAACCTGTTGAAGTAAACATCGTAGGCGATTCTATCGACCTCGAAATGCGCGTAATCGAAGGCCCACAAGCTACTATTAATAAGGTAAGCATTAATGGTAACGACCGTTTGTATGAGAATGTAGTACGTCGTGAATTGCGTACTCGTCCAGGAGAATTGTTCAGTCGTGATGCTTTAATGCGTTCAATGCGTGAAATTCAACAGATGGGACATTTCGACCCAGAACAAATCATACCAGATGTGCAACCTCATCCGGAAAATGCATCTGTGGATATCGCTTATAATTTGGTGTCAAAAGCAAACGACCAAGTTGAATTCTCGGCTGGTTGGGGACAAACAGGTGTAATTGGTAAGTTGAGCTTGAAGTTTACAAACTTCTCGTTAGAGAATTTGTTGCATCCAGGTGAAAATTATCGCGGTATCCTACCACAAGGCGACGGACAAACCTTGACCGTCAGTGCGCAAACCAATGCGAAATATTATCAATCGTATAGCTTGTCGTTCTACGATCCTTGGTTTGGTGGTAAACGTCCTAATGCATTCTCCGTATCGGCATACTATTCTCGCCAAACAGACATCAGTAGTCAATACTACAATTCGGCTTACATGAATAGCTATTACAATAGTTATTATAGCGGTATGTATGGTTATGGTATGTATAACTATGGTAACTATAATAGTTATGAAAATTACTATGACCCCGATAAGAGTATTCAGATGTATGGTCTTTCAGTATTGTTCGGTAAACGTTTGAAGTGGCCAGATGACTATTTCCAATTTACTGCAGAACTCTCATTCCAACGATATATATTGAGCGATTGGCAATACTTCCCCGTGACGAATGGTAAATCAAATAACTTAAGTTTGAACTTGACATTGGCTCGTTCATCTTACGATAATCCAATCTATCCTCGTAGAGGTTCTGATTTCTCATTCTCTTTGCAAATTACTCCTCCATTCTCGTTGTTCGATGGTGTGGATTATAGTAAATATAATCAAAACAACCAGGATGATATGAACAAGATGCATAAGTGGATTGAGTATCATAAGTGGAAGTTTAAAGCAAAGACATTTACAGCATTGAACACCGCAGATAAGTGTCCAGTATTGATGAGCCGTGTCGAATTTGGTTTGTTGGGTCACTTTAATAAATACAAAAAGTCACCATTCGAAACCTTTGATGTGGGTGGTGATGGTATGACCGGTTATTCGACTTATGCAACCGAAATGGTCGCTTTGCGTGGATATGAAAATAGTGCGTTGACACCTTATGGTCAAGAGGGTTATGCTTATGCTCGTTTAGGTATGGAATTGCGTTACCCATTGATGCTCGAAACAAGTTCAAGTATTTATGCGTTAGGTTTCGTAGAAGCTGGTAATGCTTGGCACGATGTGAATAAGTTCAATCCGTTCGATTTGAAGCGTTCGGCCGGTGTGGGTGTGCGTATCTTCTTGCCGATGA
>JAFYML010000162.1 GCA_017556595.1 Bacteroides sp. | reverse complement strand
ATACGCGCGGATTGTACATGCGAGGATTGGGTTATTACTTTGCGATCAACGATTATATGGACTTGCAGGTAACAGGTGATATCTATACCCGTGGAACATGGGCTGTGTATGCAAGTAGCAAATATGTAAAGCGGTATAAGTTTAGGGGCAATGTGAGCATCAATTATCGTTGGGATGTAACGGGCGAAAAAGATATGCCCGACTATAATGTAGCGAAGAACTTGAGCGTGCAATGGAGTCATAGCCAAGATTCAAAGGCCAATCCATACAATAATTTCTCGGCTAGTGTAAACTTCTCGTCAAGTAGCTACGAACGTACCAACATTGGCAATATGTACAATTCGCAAGCGATGTCGCAAAACACTAAAACGTCAAGTGTTAGCTATTCGCGTTCGTTCCCCGACCAAAAGCTTACTATCTCGGCTACGGCAAACATTGCACAAAACATGCGCGACTCGTCTATTGCCGTTACCTTGCCCGACTTGAATATTTCGCTCAGTACAATCTTCCCCTTCAAACGCAAACATCAAGTGGGCGAAGAAAAGTGGTATGAAAAGATTTCTATCCGCTACACCGGCCGTATGTCGAATAGCATTACCACTAAAGACGATAAACTTTTCAACTCAAGTTTGGTGAGAGATTGGCGCAATGGTATGCAACACAACATTCCTATTAGTGCTACGTTTACCCTCTTCAAATACTTCAATCTTACACCTTCGGTCAACTATACCGAACGTTGGTACACACAGAAGATTACGCAAGATTGGGATGCAAATGCCAATAACGGGCGAGGTGCTGTCGTGAAAGACACTATCTATGGCTTTAATCGTGTGTATAACTATAACGCAAGTTTGGGTTTGAATACCAAAATCTATGGTATGTACAAGCCGATGTTTATGAAGAAAAAGGAGATTCAGATACGCCATGTCATTACTCCTTCGGTAAGCATCAGCGCAATGCCAGACTTTAGTTCGAATAAATTTGGCTTCTACGACGAGTATGTGAAGCGCGATTTGAACGGCCTGCCCACCGATACTGTTCGCTACTCCTATTATCAAGGTATGATGTTCGGTACACCAGGTACAGGAAAATCAGGAACAATATCATTCAGCATTTCAAACAACTTGGAAATGAAGTATCGTGCCAAGAACGACTCGTTGAAGAAGGTTAGTTTGATTGATGAATTGGGTGCCAACCTTTCTTATAATACCGCGGCAAAAGAACGTCCTTGGAGCGATTTGAGCATGAATCTTCGTTTGAAACTAACAAGGAGTTACACCTTTAGTATGAGCGCTGTGTTTGCAACATACGCTTATGAGTTCGATAAGAATGGTAATGTAGTGGTGGGTAATCGTACAGAATGGTCATATGGCCGATTTGGTCGTTTCCAAGGCTATGGTACTTCGTTCAGTTATACGCTGAATAACGATACCTTTAAGAAACTATTTGCTAAACTTTCGGGTAATGAAGTGTCGGACGACGAAACAACACCCGAAGATGGTGCCGAAGACGATAGTGCCGAAGATGAAGAAAATGAAACCGTTGTGCGTAGTCAGCGCGAAAAGCGTCAAGCTGTTGCTGGTGAAGATGGTTATCAGGCATTCTCTATGCCGTGGTCAATCAATTTGAGTACCGGTTTTAATATTCGTGAAGATCGTAGCAAGCCTATCAATAAAAAGACAATGCGCTATCCTTATAAGGTATCTATAAATGCCTTGAACATTAATGGTAATCTTAAGATTTCCAATAAATGGAATATTAGCTTCAATAGTGGATACGACTTCCAATCCAAAGAAGTAGTACAAACTACATTCAACATTACGCGCGACTTGCACTGCTTTAATATGAGTGCCAGCCTTGCTCCATTTGGCCCGTGGAAATATTATAATTTCACATTGCGCGCCAACTCAAGCATCTTGCAAGACTTGAAGTGGGAGCAACGTAGCCAAACTCAAAGTAACATTAAGTGGTATTAAAAATCAATAGGCTGAATGCCGTGCGATGCCAAGTAAGCATTTGCTTGGCTAAAATGCTTATTGCCAAAGAATCCTTGATAAGCAGATAGGGGAGATGGATGTGCCGAGGTTAGTACCAAGTGTTTGTTACGGTCGATAAATGCCCCTTTTTTCTGTGCGTATGCTCCCCAAAGAATAAAAACCAAATGCTCACGCTCTTCGGCCAATAAACGGATAGCAGCATCGGTAAACTCTTCCCATCCTTTGCGTTGGTGCGAGCCGGCTTGATGGGCACGAACGGTTAGTGTAGCATTCAGTAGCAGAACGCCTTGCTCTGCCCAACGAGTGAGGTTTCCGCTAGTTGGAATCTCTTTCCCTAAGTCCGATTTAATCTCTTTGAAGATGTTTACCAACGAGGGTGGAAAAGGTATGCCATCGTTTACCGAGAAGCATAACCCATGTGCTTGCCCAGGGCCATGATAGGGGTCTTGTCCGATGATAACAACCTTTACTTGGTCGAACGGACAAAGATTGAAAGCATTAAAGATAAACTTCCCAGGAGGAAAGATAGTGGTTTGTTGGTATTCATTGCGCACAAAGTCGGTCAGCGTTTTGAAGTATGGCTTCTCAAACTCTGTTTGCAAACGTATTT
>JAFYML010000161.1 GCA_017556595.1 Bacteroides sp. | reverse complement strand
TTTTTTCAAGTAAATAAGGCTTGTCAGCAACAGCAGGGCATAGCCGAGTATCTCGGCTGTAAAGCAGATGGATACCGGTGCCTGCGCCCACCAGCCTATCACGAACACGTAGATGCCGTACACCACCTGCATGCCGGTTTCCAACCAAAGGGCAGCTTGCGTATTGCCTGTTCCGGAGATGCCGTTGAAATAGATGTTGGCCACGGCTGCCACCATCATTGCTACACCAATGACGTAAAGCGAGGGGATAGATTCAATCTGCAAGGCTGTTTCGTTGGTATAGATGGCAAGGAACAGCTTCGGGAAGAGTACCGTCAGAGCTACACATGCCGCCACAATCAATGTCGATACCTTGGCAATGTTCTTCATCAGCCTCATTACTCCGTCGATGCCTCCTGCGCCAATCAAGTTGCTCACCAATGTGTTGGCAGCTGTAGAGAGGGCTTGTACCGGGATGAGCAGCACGATGTAGATGCTTCGGATGATGTTGGCGATAGCCAGTTCGCGTTGCCCCAATCGCTCCACTGCCATGAAGAAGACAAACCAGGTGGCCATCGAAAGGAAATACTGCACCATTGTAAAGCACGAGATGCTGAGGATGCGCCCTAACAAGGCCGAATCCCATTGTGGCCATCGGTTCAGGCCGTATTTCTTCAAGTCCACATATAACCAAGTGTATATCACCCCGAAGATGAATGAAGCCGCTTCAGCCATGACCGATGCGATGGCAGCACCCTTCAGTCCCATCTCCGGAAGGCCGAAGTACCCGAATATCAAGGCATAGTCCAGGAACACGTTGACGATGGCCATGATGATGGCATTGATGGTCAGCACTTTCGTGCGGGTGATGCCTACATATAGGGCTCGGAACATCACGTTCACGAACGAGAAGAAGAATCCGAACATGCGCCATTGCAGGAACTCGCAGGTGGCATCATAGATATGGTCTGATGAAATCAGCATCCGCACCACCGAGGGCATCGACCATTGGCACAGACCGAAAAGCACGGCAGCCGTCATCAGCAGAAACATGCATCCTTGCATCATGACTGGCCCCACATCGCGGAAGCATCCCTCGCCATTGCGGCGGGCAATCATAATCTGTGAACCGGTGCTGAAACCGAAGGCTATCGTGAAAACGCAGATATACAGCAGTCCACCCATAGCGGATGCCCCTAATTCCACTTCACCCACATGTCCCAAAAAGGCCGTATCGGTGACATTGATAACGTTTTGCGCCAACAAAGCCAACAAAATGGGGTAACTTACATTCCAAATATCTTTGTTCGAGTATTGCATATATTAATATAATAAGGTATGAACAAAATGCAAAGATACAATAAAATCCAAATACGACAAGGAAGAAAATGCCATCCACAAGGCCCTATAGACGAATGTTTCTTTTGAAACTATTGAAAAAATAGTCTTTTTAAGTGATTTTTTGCACATTTATTTGGATTATGTGTAGTTTTACCCTACCTTTGCACCTGCAAATTCAAAATTTTTAGAAGAAATGAAGAAATTATTTTTAATTGGTGCAATGGCACTAATGGTTTCAAATTCAACTTTCGCAGGTGGTATCCTTACCAACACTAATCAGAATGCAACTTTCCTTCGTAACCCGGCTCGTAACGCTGCAATCGCAATCGACGGTGTATACAGCAACCCGGCTGGTATCGCTTTCTTGCCAGAAGGTTTTCACTTGTCAGTTAGCTGGCAGGCAGCTTTCCAGAAGCGTTTGATGAATGTTAATAACAACTTGTTCCAAATGAACTCAAACAACCAGAGCGCTAACCGCGAATTCGTAGGTGAAACAAACGCTCCGGTAATCCCATCTTTCCAAGCAGCATACGTTATCAATGACAAGTGGTCAGTATCTGCACAATTCGCAGTTGGCGGCGGTGGTGGCGCATGTGAATTCAATGAAGGCTTGCCAATGTTCGAAGAATTGATTGGTTCAGCAGCTGCCGGTATCAATGCACAAGTTAATCCTAATTCCAACCAATTTTCATATACATTGAACCAAAACTTAACAGGTGAACAATATTTTTATGGATTCCAAATCGGTGGTACATATAAAGTAGTTGAAAACTTGTCTGTATTTGGTGGGTTGCGTACTGTTATAGCAAACTGTAACTACACAGGAGCAATCAATAATTTTAAAGTCAACGGAATCGATGCCAAGAATTTTGCTCCAGCATTTGCACAAGCATATCAGCAGGCAGTTGCTGCAGGAAACGCTGAAGCTGCAAGCCAATATCAAGCAGCAGCAACAAAGGCTGGCATGGTAGCTCAATTGACCAAAGAAGATTTGACACTCGATTGTTCACAAAGCGGTATCGGCTTCACTCCAATCATCGGCGTTGACTGGAACTTAGGCAAGTTGAACTTGGCTGCTAAGTATGAATTCCGCACCAAGATTGAATTGGAAAACGATTCTAAGAATAGTTCTAACGTAGATGCTTTAATGGCTCAATACGCAGACAAAGCAAAAAATCCTTCAGACATCCCGGCTCTTTTGACATTGGGTGCAC
>JAFYML010000011.1 GCA_017556595.1 Bacteroides sp. | reverse complement strand
CGTCGTTACGACTATTACTACCTTGAAGCAATTCGCTTGAAGCAACTTGAAAAGTATGACGATTCGTTCCAATTGTTGCAACATTGCTTGACTATCAATCCAAATGGTGCTGCTGCACTTTATGAAGCGGCTCAATACTATCTTTATTTAAAGCAACAAACTCAAGCTGTAGAAGCATTGGAGCGAGCATGTGCTTGTGCACCAGATAATTTTTGGTATGCACGTGCATTATCTACCACGCATCTACAGATGAACAATCGCGATAAGGCTATTGAAGTGTTACAAGCTATGACGGAACGATTCCCTAAAAGAATAGATCCGCTTTATACGCTACTCGACCTCTATTCGCGCTCGGCACAATACGATGAAGTTATCGCTATTCTTGAACGTTTGGAGAAACGAATGGGCAAGAGCGAACAACTGACTATGGAGAAGTTCAATACCTATATGCAAAAAGGCGATGAAAAGAGGGCGTTGAACGAGATGAAGGAGTTGGTCGAGGAGTATCCGATGGAGTTACGCTATCAAGTTATGTTGGGCGATTTCTACTTAAAGAAAGGAGAACATGATAAGGCCTATGAGATTTATCAACAAGTGCTGAACGAGGAGTCGGACAATGCCATTGCACTCTATTCAATGGCTAATTATTACCAACAAACAGGGCAAGACGAACGCTATAATCAGCAGCTTGATACATTGTTGTTGAACAAAAAGGTAGAATCGAACATCAAATTGGGTATTATGCAACAATTGGTGGTGAAAAACGAAACTACCGATAGGGATAGCACGCGAATCGTTACGTTGTTCGACCGCATCATGCAACAAGAACCCGACGATCCTCAAATCCCCTTATTCTATGCTCAATATCTGTTCAATAAGAAGATGACAGATAAGATGATACCAGTGTTGAATCAAGTGCTCGATTTGGAACCTACCAATTCTGCTGCTCGTATGACATTGCTCAACCAATATATCTCCACACAAAACTACGAGGAACTGATTCGTTTGTGTGAAGGGGGCGTAGAAGCCGAACCTGAAAACTTGACATACTATTACCTATTGGCAATAGGGTATGCACAATTTGAGCGACACGACGATATGTTGGCAATAGCCCTTCGTGCCGTGCCTCATATCAATGAACGTAGCGATAAAAGAGTGGCCGCCGATATCTATTCCGTGTTAGGTGATAGCTATCACCAGAAGCAAATGAATGAGGAGGCATATAAAGCCTATGAGCAATCGTTGAAATACAATCCGGATAATATTCCAGTGCTGAACAACTACGCTTATTACCTCTCTTTAGAACATACCGATTTGGATAAGGCCGAGGAGATGAGCTATCGTACCGTGAAGGCCGAACCAAATAATGCTACCTATTTAGATACCTATGCGTGGATTCTTTTCGTTAAGGGGAATTATGCAGAGGCGCGTATCTATATAGATGAGGCCATGAAAACGGAAGAGGGTAATCAAAGCGATGTCGTAGTAGAACATTGTGGTGATATCTACTATATGAATGGTGAACACGAAAAAGCCCTCGAATATTGGCAAAAAGCATTGGAATTAGGCAACGAAAGCGAAGTGTTGAAGAAGAAAATTAAAACAAAACAATATGTGCAAGAATAAACTTTTACTCATATTCGGTTTGGTTGCTTGTTGCCTATTAGTGGGATGTAAAAGTACCAAACTCCCTATTGAAAAAGAGAAACCGGCAGATTGTTTGTCGGCCAAAGTGGAATTGGTTGTTCCTACAAAGGACGCTTTGTTTACCGTAAATGGCACAATGAAATTGATAAGTGGCGAACGTGTACAACTCTCTTTCCTTATGCCTATATTGCGAAGCGAGGTGGCACGTGTGGAAGTTACTCCCGACGAACTGCTTTTAGTAGATAGAATGGGACATCGCTATGTGCGCACCAATCGAGATGAATTGAAAGGAATGTTGCCAAAAGATGCTACGTTCGATAAACTGGAAAAACTGATTAAGGAGGCTGCACAACCCGGCGGACGCCGTACATTGTCGGGTAGCGAATTGGGAATACCATCCTTGAGCAAAGGTAAAATTACGTTGAGCGATTTCTCTACAACGCCTTTTACGTTAACACCCACTCAACTCTCTGATAGATATACTCAAGTCTCACTCCAAGAAATCCTTCAACTATTACTCAGCCTATGAAGCTAAGATTTTTGCTCCTATTACTATTTGCCTACGGTGCAATGCCGCTATTTGCGCAATCCAACAAGCTAATACGCGAGTTGGAGCAGCGTCATAGTGAATTGCAGAAACAAATTGCCGAACAAGAATCTTTGCTTACTACGACTAAAAAGGATGTGGGGAGCCAATTGAATGGACTTGCTACATTGACAGGGCAAATCAAGGAACGAAAAAAGTATATTGATACATTGACAAATGAGGTCAACTTGGTGGACAAAGAGTTGCATTTGCTCAATCGTCAATTATCAGAATTAGAAAACGATTTGAAGGATAAAAAGCAGAAGTATGAAGCGTCGGTGCAATACCTGCAAAAGAATCGTTCTATCGAAGAAAAGTTGATGTTTATCTTCTCGGCCGAGAACTTAGCGCAAACCTATCGTCGCTTGAGGTATGTACGTGAATATGCTACCTATCAGCGTTTGCAAGGTGAAGACCTGAAGAAGAAACAACAAGAAACTGACAATAAACGTATCGAGTTGCAATCGGTAAAAGATGCCAAACAAAAATTGCTTGCCGAACGTGAAGAAGAAAAAGGTAAGTTAGAGAAACAAGAAAAAGAAAAGCGAACATTAGTCTCTGCTTTACAGAAGAAACAAAAGAATATTCAGTCGGAATTGAATAAAAAACGCCAACAAGCCACCCAACTGAATAACCGCATTGATAAATTGATTGCAGAAGAGATAGAACGTGCTCGTAAGGAAGCTGAGGCTGAAGCACGTAAAGAAGCCAAAGCAAAAGGGAAAACAACAGAAAAGCAAACTGCTACTACTAATAAGAGTTCGGCAAGTGGCTTCACTATGAGTAAAGCTGACGTTGCGCTTTCGTCCGATTTTGCTTCCAATCGCGGCAAACTACCCATGCCTATTACAGGCTCTTACATCATTGTCAGCCATTATGGACAATACACCGTAGAAGGACTTCGCAATGTGAAGTTGGATAATAAAGGCATTGATATTCAAGGACAGAAAGGTGCGCAAGCGCGTGCTATCTTCAACGGGAAGGTAGCTGCCGTATTCAAATTGAATGGACTATTTAATGTTCTTGTTCGTCATGGAGCATACATATCGGTCTATTGTAACCTTTCATCGGTCAATGTGAAGCAAGGCGATACTGTTGTAACCAAACAAGAACTTGGTCCTATTTTCTCAAATATAGCCGATGGCGGACGCACCGTGCTCCATTTCCAATTGCGTAAGGAGAAAGACAAACTCAATCCCGAACCTTGGTTGAATCGTTAACCCCACTTTCCCACTTCATTCCCGAACAAATTTTATTTTAACCTACCGAAGAAATAACGGTGGGCTAAGGTAAAGAAACTTTTTTATGCCTAAGAAAAAATAAAACCACGGTGTGGTTTTATAAAATCACGTCGTGGTTTCGTGAAACCACACTGCGGTTTCATAAAATCGCACCGTGGTTTTAACTTTATTCAGCAGTTTACCGGTTTTATCTCGCAAACTATTGTTTTATTCCCGAAGGAGTAACAGAAAAATTGTGTGTGATTAGGGCATAATTAAGGGGTGAATGGTTGTGATAAAGGATTGCTACCCAATAATAAAAACGGACGTGCATGCACGTCCGTTTATTTATTCAATATTTAATCCGTCAAGTAAAGATAAGTATAGCGAAATAGCCTCTTCCATTTCGCTGATTCGGATATATTCGTCGGCCGTGTGCGAACGGCTACTATTGCCTGGCCCCATTTTGAATGAGGGGAAAGGCATCAGAGCTTGGTCGCTTAAGGTGGG
Organism: Bacteroides sp.; assembly: GCA_017556595.1. Classification (GTDB taxonomy): domain Bacteria; phylum Bacteroidota; class Bacteroidia; order Bacteroidales; family Bacteroidaceae; genus Bacteroides. Next base: position 4,083 of record JAFYML010000011.1, on the reverse strand, counting down.
CGAGCCGAAGGGAACACGTCCTAATGCGATGGCTTGCTTAATGATAGGATGGTTTGGGGCTATGCGTGATGATGATAAACGGAACGAGCGTGCCGTTGCTTCGCTTTTGATATGCTGTTTTATCTCTTCAAAAATCTCTTGATTGCTATAGCATTCGTTGCTTCGGATATCGACGGTGAAGGTGCAACGGTCGGGTACAACGTTGTGTTGTGTGCCGGCATTTACAATGGTTACACTCATCTTTACAGGCCCTAATAGCGATGATTCCTTTGGGAAACGATAATCGCGAAACCACTCTATATCTTCCAATGCTTTGTATATGGCATTCTCTCCTTCGTTGCGTGCTGCATGTCCCGATTTGCCATGTGCGGTTACGTCAATCACCATCAATCCTTTTTCGGCAATGGCTGGATGCATCTCGGTGGGTTCGCCTACCAATGCGACACTGATGGGTGGCAATAGGGGCAATACGCTTTCTATACCATTTTTACCCGAGACTTCTTCTTCACACGAAGCTAAATAGATGAGGTTATAGCTTTGGTTGTTACGGCAAAGTTGCATGAACGCTTGTAGCAAGCATACCACACTGGCTCCTGCATCGTTACTACCCAATCCATATAAGTAGTCGCCTTCTTGCATAGCGTTGAAGGGATTGCGTTGCCATCCTTGCACCGGTTTCACGGTGTCGATGTGCGAATTTAATAATAGGGTAGGTTTGCTTGCATCAAAATTGGGCGATAAGCACCAAACGTTATTCCCTTTGCGCTCCGTACTAATTCCTTGCTTCTGAATATATTGTTGCAAGCAATCTGCGGCTTGCGTTTCATCGCGACTTACCGAGGCAATTCCTATCAATTCCTTTAATAGCTTTACTGCTTCAGTGGTACAGGTGGCTAAATTATACTCCATACGTTTAATGCTATTTTGTGAAAAACACCGACAAAAGTATGGCATTCTGTTAACATTTCCAACATAAAAAAGCAGATTTCTTTTTCTTTTTTTGCATTTATAGCCGATAGTTTCATTTGAAACCATTATCTTTGCACCAAACAAATGTCTATTTGAATATGAGTTACCCTATTCATCATCTCTCTGTCGTGGTGCATCGCCAGGCCGAGAAATATGGCGAACGTACCGCCATAAAGTATCGTGATTATAAAACTTCGTCATGGAATGCTGTTAGTTGGAATCAGTTCTCTAAAACTGTTCGCCAATCAGCCAATGCGTTGGTGGAGTTGGGGGTTGAAGAGTGCGAGAATATCGGAATCTTTTCACAAAATAAACCCGAATGCCTCTATACCGACTTCGGTGCACATGCCAATCGTGCGGTAACGGTGCCTCTTTATGCTACTAGTTCGCCTGCTCAAGCGCAATACATCATTAACGATGCTCAAATTCGTTTCCTTTTTGTGGGTGAGCAATTCCAATACGATGCGGCATTCAGAGTGATGGGACTTTGCTCGTCGTTGCAAAAAATCATTATTTTCGATTCGGAGGTACAACGTGATGAACGTGATACTACTTCAATCTACTTCTCCGACTTCTTGAAACTTGGTGAAGATTTGAAGCATAACGATGTTGTGGAAGAGCGTAGCGCTCGTGCGTCGAACGATGATTTGGCCAATATCCTCTATACAAGTGGTACTACCGGTGAGCCAAAGGGAGTGATGCTACATCATTTCAATTATCATGAGATTAACCGTATTCACGACATTCGCCTTACAACATTGGGTGAAAACGAAGTGTCTATGTCTTTCTTGCCGTTGACACACGTTTTCGAACGCGCTTGGAGTTACTATTGCTTGCACAGAGCCATTGTGGTTTGCCTTAATTTGCGTCCGGCAGAGATTGCATCGACCATCAAGGAGGTACGTCCAACATTAATGTGTAGTGTACCTCGTTTCTGGGAAAAGGTTTATGCCGGTGTAAACGAGAAAATTGCTTCAGAATCAGGTTTCAAACGTAGATTGATGCTCGACGCAATTCGTGTAGGTAAGATTCATAATGTGGATTATGTGCGTGCCGGCAAACGTCCGCCATTGGGCAACCACTTGAAATATATGTTCTACGAAAAGACAGTTTATGCTCTTTTGAAGAAAACTATCGGTTTGGAAAATGGTAAATTCTTCCCTGTTGCCGGTGCTGCTGTTCCCGATGAAATCTGTGAATTTTGCCATGCCGTAGGTATCAACATGAAGGTAGGATATGGATTGACCGAGTCGTGTGCTACAGTATCTTGCTTCCCTGACGATGGCTTTGAGTTGGGCTCTGTAGGTAAGATTATGCCCGATGTACAAGTGAAGATTGGCGAAAATAACGAAATCTTATTGCGCGGTAAAACCATCACAACAGGCTATTACAAGAAATCAGAGGAAACTGCTAAGGCTATCGATGCCGACGGATGGTTCCATACTGGCGATGCAGGATACATTAAAGATGATTATTTGTATCTGACAGAACGTATCAAGGATTTGTTCAAGACTAGCAATGGTAAATATATCTCTCCGCAAGCATTGGAAACAAAGTTGGGAATCGATCGCTATATCGACCAAATTGCGATTATTGCCGATCAGCGTAAATTTGTTTCGGCACTGATTATTCCTGCTTACGAAGTGCTCGAAGCCTATGCAAAGCAACAAGGTATTGCGTATGAAAACATGGAGCAACTCTTGGCTAACGAAAAGATTCAAGAATTATACCGCACACGCATTGACACGCTACAACAACAATTTGCACACTACGAACAGGTGAAACGCTTTACATTATTGCCCGAACCGTTCAGTATGCAACGTGGCGAGTTGACCAATACATTGAAGATAAAACGCTCGGTATTGAACGTAAATTACAAGCAACAGATAGATGCAATGTACCAAGAATAAAGAATATCCCCCTTACTCAAGGGGGATTCTTTTTTATATACCTCTTTTTTTGTACCTTTGCGCCCAGAAATAAATTAAGTAACCATAAGCAACCCATAACGATGATTACCCTTGAACAACTGAAGGATATTAAAGAACGTACACAAGCGTTGAACCGCTATCTTGACATTGAAGGCAAGAAGATTCAAGTGGAGGAAGAACAACTCCGCACACAAGCACCCGGATTTTGGGATGACCAAAAAGCAGCCGAGGCGCAAATGAAGAAGGTAAAAGCTTTGCAACAATGGATAGAGGGATACCAAGAGGTAGCTACATTGGCCGAGGAAGTGCAACTCTCTTTCGACTTTTTCAAGGATGAATTGGTAACCGAAGCCGAAGTGGAAGAGGCATATGCAAAGGCAGCCGAAGCAGTGGAAGCACTCGAATTGAAGAATATGCTACGCGAAGAGGCCGATCAAATGGATTGCGTGTTGAAAATCAACTCTGGTGCGGGTGGTACAGAAAGTCAAGACTGGGCTTCAATGTTGATGCGTATGTACTTGCGCTATGCCGAGCAAGCAGGATACAAAGCTGTTATCTCGAACTTGCAAGAGGGTGATGAAGCTGGTATTAAAACTAGTACCATCGAGATTGCTGGTAGCTATGCTTATGGCTATTTGAAGGGTGAAAATGGTGTGCATCGCTTGGTGCGTGTATCGCCATACAACGCACAAGGCAAGCGTATGACTTCCTTTGCATCGGTGTTCGTAACGCCGTTGGTGGACGATACAATCGAGGTAAACATCAATCCGGCAAATATATCATGGGATACATTCCGCTCGAGTGGTGCCGGTGGTCAGAACGTGAACAAGGTGGAATCGGGTGTGCGTTTGCGCTATCAATTCAAAGACCCCTATACCGGCGAAGAAGAAGAAATCTTGATTGAGAATACCGAAACGCGCGACCAACCCAAGAACCGCGAGAATGCCATGCGCCAATTGCGTTCTATTCTTTATGACAAAGAGTTGCAACATCGTATGGCCGAACAAGCTAAAGTAGAAGCTGGCAAGAAGAAGATTGAGTGGGGTTCGCAAATACGTAGTTACGTTTTCGACGACCGCCGTGTGAAAGACCATCGAACAAACTACCAAACAAGCGATGTGAATGGTGTGATGGATGGTAAACTCGATGGATTCATCAAAGCCTATCTGATGGAATTTGCAGG
>JAFYML010000160.1 GCA_017556595.1 Bacteroides sp. | reverse complement strand
TAGTGCGCTCAATATCCATCACACGCTCGGGGGTAAAGAGGTGTTTACTTCCATCGATGTGCGAACGAAATTCCACACCCTCTTCCTTCATCTTGCGAATACCCGATAACGAAAATACTTGGAAACCACCACTATCAGTCAGCATTGGGCGGTCGAAACCATTGAATCGGTGTAATCCTCCGGCTTTTTCAATCACCTCCAATCCAGGACGCAAATACAAATGGTAAGTATTTCCCAAAATGATTTGCGCTTGTATATCCTCTTTTAGTTCGTTCAGATGTACACCTTTCACGCTACCCAATGTACCTACGGGCATAAAGATAGGTGTTTCTATCTGTCCGTGATCGGTTGTAATCAATCCGGCTCTTGCGTTGGTTTTGCTATCGGTATGTAGTAATTCAAACGTCATTCGGCTTTCTTTTCGGTTTTTACATTCAGTTCAATAGGTGCTGAAACCTTCTCGTTGGTCAATGCAATGTCGAACACCTCTTTGATGTCGTTTACATAGTGGAAGGTGAGTCCTTGCAAGTAGATTTCTTGAATCTCTTCGATGTTTTTTCTATTCTCTTGGCAGAGGATAATCTCTTTGATACCGGCTCGTTTGGCGGCTAAGATTTTCTCTTTAATACCACCCACAGGCAATACTTTTCCGCGTAGTGTAATCTCTCCGGTCATGGCCAAATTTGCTTTTACTTTGCGTTGTGTCAAAGCCGAAGCCAACGATGTAGCCATGGTGATACCTGCCGATGGGCCATCTTTGGGTATTGCACCTTCGGGCACGTGGATATGTATGTTCCAATTTTCAAAGATGTCATCGTTGAGTTGCAACAACGACGCGTGTGCTTTGATGTATTCCAAAGCCAACATAGCCGATTCCTTCATTACATCGCCTAAGTTACCGGTCAATGTCAGCTTGCCGCCTTTTCCTCGGCTCAAGCTTGTTTCTACGAAGAGAATTTCGCCTCCTACGGCTGTCCAAGCCAATCCTGTTACAACACCGGCATAGTCATTTCCTTGGTACTTATCGCGCGAGTATTCGGCTACACCCAAGTAGTTGTACAAATCGTTAGGCTTGATTTCGGTTTTCTCTACCGCATCGTTCTTGGCATATTTCAATGCGAGTTTACGCATTATCTTTCCAATCTTCTTCTCTAATTCGCGCACACCACTTTCGCGTGTGTACTGCTCAACGATGGTTTCGATGGTTGCTTTAGGAAGTTTCAAATCTTGCTTTTTCAAGCCGTTTGCTTCCATCTCTTTGGGCAATAAGTGGCGTTTAGCAATCTCTATCTTTTCCTCGGTAATGTATCCGCTTACCTCGATTAGCTCCATACGGTCGAGTAGGGGTGCCGGTATTGTGTTCAAATTATTAGCGGTTGCAATGAACATTACCTTCGACAAGTCGTAATCCACATCCAAGAAATTGTCGTGGAAAGCATTGTTTTGCTCAGGGTCGAGCACTTCGAGCAATGCCGATGCAGGGTCACCATGATTTGATAGGCTTAGCTTATCAATCTCGTCCAAGATGAATACCGGATTCGACG
>JAFYML010000159.1 GCA_017556595.1 Bacteroides sp. | reverse complement strand
GTAGCGAACGCCCATTCCGTTCACGTTTCAATAATAACGGCAATAGTGAAAGCTATCGTCCACGCTACAATAACGAAGAGTATGGTAGCAGTGAACGCCCATTCCGCCCACGTTATAACAATAACGAAGGGTATGAACGTTCACAACGTAATAGCTATGGTGAACAACGCCCACATCGTCCACGTTTCAATAACAACGGCAATAGTGAAGGCTATCGTCCACGCTACAACAACGAAGAATATGGTAGCAGCGAGCGTCCATTCCGTCCACGCTATAACAATAATAATGAAGGTTATCGCCCTCGTTACAATAACGAAGAAGGCGAACAAACATATGGTAGTAGCGAACGCCCATTCCGTCCACGTTTCAATGGAAACAATGGTCGTGGTGGTTATAACAATAATAAGCGCAATTCGCGTCCACGTACTGCAGATTATAACCCGCATGCTAAATACAGCAAGAAGAAACAAATTGAATACAAAGAACAATTTGTAGATCCTAACGAACCAATTCGTTTGAACAAATACTTGGCTAATGCTGGTGTATGCTCACGTCGTGAAGCCGATGAGTACATCCAAGCAGGTGTTGTTTCTGTGAACGGAGAAGTGGTAACAGAATTGGGTACAAAGATTAAGCGTGGCGACGAGGTGAAGTTCCACGATCAAACCATAAGCATCGAACGCAAGATTTATGTATTGCTGAACAAACCAAAGGATACTGTAACAACTGCTGATGACCCACAAGCTCGTCGCACAGTATTGGATTTGGTAAAGGGTGCTTGCGAAGAACGTATCTATCCCGTTGGCCGTCTCGACCGCAACACAACCGGTGTGTTGTTGTTAACCAACGATGGTGATTTGGCTTCAAAATTGACTCATCCAAGCTACTTGAAGAAGAAAATCTATCATGTACACCTTGATAAGAATTTGACTCAAGCCGATATGGAGAAGATTGCTGCTGGTATCGAACTCGAAGATGGAGAAATCCAAGTAGATGCAATCAGCTATACCGATGAGGCTAAGAAGAGCGATGTTGGTGTGGAAATCCACTCGGGCAAGAATCGTATTGTACGTCGTATCTTCGAATCGTTGGGTTACAAGGTTGTGAAATTGGATCGCGTATATTTCGCTGGTTTGACTAAGAAGGGCTTGCGTCGTGGCGATTGGCGTTTCTTGAACGAACATGAAGTGAACTTCTTGCGCATGGGATCATTTGAATAATACATCGTATATTTAGACATACATTAATCATGGAAAAGATAACACGAACAAAAATAGTTGACTTGCTAAAGCGTGAAGACTTTGGCGCAATGGTCAATGTAAAAGGTTGGGTGCGTACTCGTAGAGGTAGTAAGCAAGTGAATTTCATTGCTTTGAACGATGGCTCAACTATCAATAACGTGCAAGTGGTTGTGGATTTGGAAAACTTCGACGAAGAGATGTTGAAGAGCATCACAACCGGTGCATGTCTTAGCGTGAATGGTGTATTGACCGAATCGGTTGGCTCTGGTCAAAAAGCTGAAATTCAAGCGCGTGAAATAGAAGTACTTGGTGTTTGCGACAATACCTATCCGTTGCAAAAGAAGGGACACTCAATGGAGTTCTTACGCGAAGTGGCTCACCTTCGTCCACGTACCAATACCTTTGGTGCGGTGTTCCGCATTCGTCACAACATGGCTATTGCTATTCATCAATTCTTCCACGAAAGAGGGTTCTTCTACTTCCATACACCTATCATTACGGCTTCCGATTGTGAAGGTGCCGGACAAATGTTCCAAGTTACGACCAAGAACTTGTACGATTTGAAGAAGGATGAGAATGGCTCAATTATCTACGATGACGACTTCTTTGGTAAGCAAGCAAGTTTGACTGTTTCTGGTCAGTTGGAAGGCGAACTTGCAGCTACTGCACTTGGCGCTATCTATACTTTTGGCCCTACTTTCCGTGCCGAGAACTCAAATACTCCTCGCCACTTGGCCGAATTCTGGATGATTGAACCAGAAGTTGCGTTCAATGACATTGCCGACAATATGGACTTGGCCGAAGAGTTTATCAAGTTCTGTGTGCAATGGGCGTTGGATAATTGTGCTGACGATGTGAAGTTCTTGAACGACATGTTCGATAAGGGCTTGATCGAACGCTTGCAAGGAGTGTTGAAGGAGTCGTTCGTACGTTTGCCTTACACTGAAGGTATTAAGATCTTGGAAGAAGCTGTAGCTAATGGTCATAAGTTTGAATTCCCGGTATATTGGGGTGTTGACTTGGCTTCGGAACACGAACGCTACTTGGTGGAAGAACACTTCAAACGTCCGGTAATCTTGACAGATTATCCAAAGGAAATCAAGGCTTTCTATATGAAGCAAAACGAAGATGGAAAGACTGTTCGTGCTATGGACGTTCTTTTCCCAAAGATTGGCGAAATCATTGGTGGCTCAGAGCGTGAAGCCGATTACGACAAGTTGTTGACACGCATCCAAGAATTGAATATCCCGATGAAGGATATGTGGTGGTACTTGGATACTCGCAAGTTCGGTTCTTGTCCTCACTCAGGTTTCGGTTTAGGCTTCGAACGTTTGTTGCTTTTCGTAACAGGTATGAGCAACATTCGCGATGTAATCACATTTCCACGTACTCCACGCAATGCGGAGTTCTAATAGGGATCGAACATAATAATAAAAAAGTCCGCCACGGCGGACTTTTTTATTGCTTGGAATAACAATATGTTACTCTGTTCTGAACAACAAATACTTTAGACGTGAAGTATTTGTTCGGTACGTCTGAAGAACAAACACTTCAGAAATGGATTATTTGCTACTACGCGATGTAGTAAATGCTACTACGAGGAGAGAAGGTATTTTTGCATTAAGCGGTTGTTGAATAACTAGCGTTCAACAATCACTATATATATAATAAGGTGTAAACGTGTGGGTTTGCTAAAAAGGTATAAATCAAAAAAGAAAAAGAAAAGTTTGCCAGTTTTAAGAAAATTCGTACCTTTGCAAGCCGATTATTATCATTTAAAGGATAAGCATTTAATTCATAGCGAGTTACTTCGTCTTTGTCCGGGATGGGGAATACTCGTGGTGAGAGAAAAATTTTAGTAGTAACATTTTTAAAAACATTTAAAAGAGTGGATACTTTAAGTTACAAGACCATTTCTGCAAACAAAGCTACGGTGACTAAAGAATGGGTCATCGTTGATGCCACAGACCAAGTTATCGGTCGTCTTGGCTCTAAAGTTGCGAAACTGTTGAGAGGAAAGTATAAACCAAACTTTACTCCTCACGTAGATTGTGGCGATAATGTAATCATTATCAATGCCGACAAAGTGAAAATGACTGGTATGAAGTGGACAGAAAAGGAATATCTGTCATACACTGGATACCCTGGTGGCCAACGCGCTATTACTCCTGCTGCTTTGCAAGCTAAACCTAACGGTGACGAACGCTTGTTGAAGAAGGTTGTTAAGGGTATGTTGCCAAAGAATAAGTTGGGTGCTAAGTTGCTCGATAACTTGTATGTATATGCAGGTACTGAACACAAGCATGAAGCTCAACAACCAAAAATGATTGATATTAACGCACTTAAATAAGGAACAATGGAAGTAGTAAACGCATTAGGCAGACGTAAAAGTGCAATTGCACGTATCTACGTGAGCGAAGGCACTGGAAAGATTACTATCAACAAGAGAGACCTTGCTGTATACTTTCCATCAAGCATCCTTCAGTATGTAGTAAAGCAACCTCTTAACAAGTTGGG
>JAFYML010000158.1 GCA_017556595.1 Bacteroides sp. | reverse complement strand
GTTGTTGCCAAAGCATCTACCATAAACGCTTGTTTAAGACGTGGTATCTTACCATTCTTAATCATACCGGCACGTGTCGTTACACCTATAAGTGTACCAATGGTATCGAAGAGGTCAACAAAAAGGAGCGTAAATACAATGATAAACATCTCCGGAGTAAATATCTTCGTCCACTCGAATTTGCAGAATATAGGCTCCACTGATGGAGGAGTACTCATTACGCCACTGAATTGTGTCACTCCCAATGGAATGCCGATTAGTGTTGTAACAATGATACCTATCAATAAAGCTCCGGGTACTTTTTTAATGAGAAGCACCGACGATAACACAATGCCTATAATACACAGCAAAGCAGGACCTTGACTAAGATCGCCGAGACTGACAAGAGTTGCTTCGTTATTAACCACAACATGAGCGCTATTCAAACCAATGAATGCAATGTATATACCAATACCTACACTGATGGATTTCTTAAGTGTTTCAGGAATAATATCGACTATCTTTTCCCTGACGTTAGTAACTGTTAAAATAATAAATATCAAACCTTCGAGAAAGACTGCTGTCAACGCAAACTGCCAACTATATCCCATAATCAAACAAACCGTATAGGCAAAGAACGCATTCAATCCCATTCCAGGAGCCAAGGCGAACGGAAGCTTAGCATAAATCCCCATAAGAATAGTAGCTGCAGCCGAGATAAGAACTGTGGTTGAGAACAATGCTCCTTTATCCATACCTGTTTCAGATAGGATGTTTGGATTGACTGCAAGTATATACGCCATTGTTAGAAACGTTGTCAACCCGGCCATTATCTCTGTTTTTACGTTAGTCTCATTAGGATTGAGACCAAATAGTTTATTAAGCATGATTTTATGATGATTAGATTTGTTAATACATATTCGCAAAGGTAAGCAAAATTACTCGCATAACCAACACCTCGGGCAAATTTCGATTTACTATACGCAATAGACAAAAAAGAGAGTGGTTACCAGATAGGCAACCACTCTCTAATTGTTATTTTGCTATAAATTAATCTTCGTTAAGATTTACACGCTTGAATGAAGAAACTTTCAAGCCCTTAACTTCTGAATCAAGATATTGAGCAACTGAAAGTTTTGCATCACGGTGATATTCTTGTTCCATAAGAACTGCTTCTTTATAGAACTTACCGAGACGACCTTCTGCAATCTTATCAAGGATAGCTTCAGGCTTACCTTCTTGGCGTGCTTTTTCGCGACCGATTTCCAATTCTTGTGCAACAACTTCTGCAGGAACTTCTTCGCGATTAGCTGCAATAGGATTCATAGCTGCAACTTGCATTGCTACTTCACGACCGATTGCTGCATCAACGCCTTCGATAGTAAGACCTACAATTGTTGACAATTTATTACCAAGGTGGTCGTAAGCTGCTACTGTAGGAGCTTCAATACATTCGTATGCACCGAGTTCCATCTTTTCACCTGTCTTACCGATTTCGTCAGTAATCTTTTCAGCTACTGTACGATCGCCGATAGCAAGGTTCAAAACTTCTTCCAAAGTTTTTGCGTTATTATTCATAGCAACTTCAAGAATGTCTTTTGTAAGTTGAACAAAAGATTCGTTTCTTGCTACGAAGTCTGTTTCGCACTTAAGAGCCACGATAGCACCAAACCTGGTTTAACTGCTGAAAGGACGCAACCTTCAGAAGCGCTACGTTCTTGACGCTTAGCTGCTACAGCTTGACCTTTCTTACGGATTATTTCGATAGCGGCATCGATGTCGCCATTAGTTTCTGCCAAAGCAGTTTTGCAATCCATCATACCCGCGCCTGTCATGTTGCGGAGTTTCTTGATGTCTTCTATAGATACTGCCATAATTTTATCTGTATTTATATTATTATGTTTAAATTATTCTGCGCTTGCTTCTTCAGCCTTAGCTTCTTCGTTGCGACGAACGCGACGACGCTTTGGTGCTTGTGCTGCATCATCTTCTTTTTCTTCAGGAGCGTCAAGCTTTTCAACCTTACGTTCTTCCATACCTTCAGCCATTGCTGCACATACAGTGTCAAGAATGATTTCTACGCTCTTTGATGCATCATCATTTGCAGGGATTACGAAATCAATGTTTGAAGGATCTGAATTTGTATCAACGATAGCAAATACAGGAATACCCAAACGGTTAGCTTCGCGAATTGCGATGTTTTCCTTCAACACGTCAACAACGAACAATGCAGACGGAAGACGAGTCAAGTCAGCGATAGAACCAAGGTTCTTTTCCAACTTAGCACGTTGACGAGAAATCTGAAGAACTTC
>JAFYML010000157.1 GCA_017556595.1 Bacteroides sp. | reverse complement strand
CTTTCGGGCACCGAAAACTGTTGCTTGCCCGAAGAAGAAAAGCCTATAGAGGGAGATGGACAACAAGGAGAGCTATTTGAAGAAGAGGTTATCGAGGAAGCTCCTGTGCAAGAGGTCAAAAAGCCCAAGGAGGAAAAACCAAAAGAGGAAGAAAAAACTCAAAAGCCTGCCAAGCCAAAGAAAAATTTCTTCTCAAAATTCGTTGATAAGATTCAAGGCGAACTTTTCGATGGTGACGACGATTTCAACAACAACGACTCTAACTTTAAATAAGAACCCTTAAAAAACGAACGATATGATGGACGAACAAGATATGATAAAAGTAGAGTTCAACATTCCGACCGACCAATCGGTTGATACTCCTAAGATAATCAAGGTTATCGGTGTTGGTGGTGGTGGTAGCAATGCCGTAAACCATATGTTTCAAGAGGGTATTCACGATGTAACCTTTGCGCTGTGCAATACCGACTTGCAAGCATTGAAGCAATCGGAGATTCCTACAAAAATACAATTAGGAAAAGAAGGGTTAGGAGCAGGTAATAAACCCGAACGCGCCCGAATGGCTGCTGAAGAGAGCATCGAAGATATCAAAGCTTTGCTCGATGATGGTTGCACCAAGATGGTCTTCATCACTGCTGGTATGGGTGGTGGTACAGGAACCGGTGCTGCACCTGTTGTAGCTAAAGTTGCCAAAGAGAAAGACATACTTACCATAGGTATTGTAACCATCCCATTCCGTTGGGAGGGTAACAAGAAGATTGACCAAGCACTCGATGGTGTGGAAGAGATGAAGAAGCATGTCGATGCGTTATTGGTTATCAACAACGAACGTTTGCTCGAGGTTTACAACAACCTTTCGTTGGACGATGCCTATGCCAAGGCAGATAGCACCCTATCAATAGCCGCTAAAAGTATTGCCGAAATCATCACGAAGCATGGTAAGCAAAACCTCGACTTCAACGATGTAAAAACCGTGTTGAAAGATGGTGGCGTAGCCATTATGAGTACCGGCTATGGCGAAGGCGATAATCGCGTAAGCAAGGCTATCAAGGACGCACAATACTCGCCACTTTTGAATAGCAACGACATCTTCAATTCGCAAAAAATCCTTTTCAACATCTCGTATAGCAACGACCACCAATTGATGGTGAACGAAATGGAAGAGGTAAGAGAATTCTTGAGTCGCTTCAGCAGCAACTATGAGTTGAAATGGGGTATTGCCAAGGACGATACCTTGGGCGAGAAAGTAAAGATTACACTATTGGCTACAGGTTTTGACATCCAAGATATTCACGTGAAGGAGATGGACGAACGAATCACTCGCCGTACAGCCGAAGAGATTAAGCGTATAAAGGAAGAGGAAGAGGAAAAAGATAAGCGTAATCAGCGTCGCAACAAATACTACACCAATGCTGTTACTACAAGTGCCGGACGCTCGCGACTTAAAAACATCTACACCTTCACTATCGAAGATTTGGACAACGATACTATCATTGCTATGGTAGAGAATTCGGCTACCTACAATCGCGGGCTATCTACCTTGAACGCTATTACGGCAGCTTCACAAAGTGCTTCTGCACCTATCGACGAGGAAACATCGTCGCCTACAGGTAATGAAGAAACAAATGTTATCAGTTTTAATCAGTAGTTATCAGTAGTTATAGGAGTTATCATAGGTTGCGCCTATTAGCCATTAGATAACATTCGGCTTTAACTCCTTTAACTCCATATTATAATTTATAATTTTTAATTCATAATTCATATGGCTCTATTTGATCAAATAAGCGAGGATATTAAAAACGCCATGAAGGCGAAAGACAAAGTTGCCCTCGAAACATTACGCAACATTAAAAAAGTATTCTTGGAAGCTAAAACAGCACCGGGTGCTAACGATACACTGACCGACGAAGCAGCATTGAAACTTATCCAAAAGTTGACTAAACAAGGTAAAGATGCTGCCGAAATTTATAAGCAACAAGGTCGTGAAGACTTGGCCGAAGCCGAATTGGCACAAGTACGTGTGATGGAAGCTTACCTACCCAAGCAAATGAGTGCTGAAGAGTTGGAAGCTGCATTGAAAGCAATCATTGCCGAAGTAGGTGCTGCAGGCCCTAGCGATATGGGTAAGGTGATGGGTGTTGCCACCAAGAAACTTGCCGGCTTAGCCGAAGGTCGTGCTATCTCGGCCAAAGTAAAAGAATTGCTCGCATAATACGATTGTATTATACCAACCGCTTTACTACCCCCATTTACTTTTTCGAAGTAAGTGGGGGTAGTTTGTTTTTCCGAATAGCGCGAAAAAATAAACTGAAAACTGATATAACTGATATATTTCATTTTCCCTTAATGGAAAATAAATTTTCTGTTAAGGGAAAATAAAAGGATGCTTTTCACCGAACGAAATGCGTAGACGCACCGAACGCATTCGGTGGATGCACGGAACAAATACAATACTAATCGAACAATTCGTGTAGCACTTCGAGCGAACGAAGCACGGGGAAGTCTGGTATGTGCAAACGATAATAGTCGTTGATCAGTGTAAGGAAGCGTGCACGCTCAACACGAGTCATGGGTACAAATCGCATTGTATCGTAACGCATGCGGATGAGTTTGTTTAGCAAAGCAGCTTCGGCCGGTTGAAGGTAATCGGTATGCATTTGCGGAGGTAACGGAGAGAAGCAAGCGGCACGCATATCGAAATAATCGCCCTCGCCATAGCCTTCAAGGTTGGGATACAAACCTAAAAAACGCGAAAGGCGCATCAAAAACACCAAATGGAAGTTAGCAAATTGTTGCTTACAAGTATCCAACCAAACGATGGAGTGCATTAGGTAATTAAACAAAGGCATGTTGGTATCCTCCTCGCGCAAGGCGCGATAAAGAAACTCGGATAGGAAAAGGGCTATGGCCGACTTTCGCGGCTCGTAAGGCAAAGAAACGAACGGATAGAACGACTTCGCTTCGCGCACCTTATATATAGAGGTGTTCGGACGAATGTCTGCTTCAAGCTCTACCAACGCCAATGGCTGGAAAAGTGTAGCCTTTACAGATGCCTTTTTGCTCTTGGGAATATACACCATGAACGAAGCACGCCCTAACGCCTCCGTATAGATATCTACGATGAGCGATGCATCCTTATATTTCAAGGCACGAAGCACTATTCCACGAGTCTTTTGAAGCATAAATAAACCAGTTTTCGCATACAAAACTACGAAAAAAGAGGGAAAATGAAATATTTTTTGCATTTTTTTCTCGAAATGTTTTGCTGATTCAAAAATAACACATACCTTTGCAACCGCAAAAGAGAAAAACACTCTACTGCACTAAGCGGAAACGCTTGACAAGGCAAGGTCCCTTCGTCTATCGGTTAGGACGCAAGATTTTCATTCTTGAAAGGGGGGTTCGATTCCCCCAGGGACTACAAAGAAAAAAGAATAAACGAATTTAAAAAGATTAGTCGAGATGGCAAATCACAAATCATCATTAAAAAGAATTAGACAAGAAGAAAAAAGAAGACTTCACAACAGATATTATGGTAAAACCATGAGAAATGCTGTTCGTAAGCTTCGTGCAACAACCAATAAGGAAGAAGCAACTGCTATGCTTCCTGGTGTAGCTAAGTTGTTGGACAAATTGGCTAAGACTAACGTAATTCACAAGAACAAAGCCAATAACTTGAAGTCTAAATTAGCGTTGCACATCAACAAGTTGGCGTAATGCGAACATAGTTAGAAAAAAGACATAAAAAAGCCGAACTTTTTAGTTCGGCTTTTTTCATATATCAATGTTTTTCACTACATTTGCCTAGTTATTTGA
Source organism: Bacteroides sp. (assembly GCA_017556595.1). Taxonomy (GTDB): domain Bacteria; phylum Bacteroidota; class Bacteroidia; order Bacteroidales; family Bacteroidaceae; genus Bacteroides. The sequence goes on along the minus strand of JAFYML010000157.1, from coordinate 3,925 downwards.
AACAATCAACTTACCCATGGATGAAGAAGTAAAAATAGGAGCCGAAAACAACTATTCGGCCAGTAACATTCAGGTATTAGAAGGCCTCGAAGCTGTAAGAAAACGCCCCGCCATGTACATTGGCGACATTAGCGAAAACGGTTTGCACCATTTGGTATATGAGGTTGTCGATAACTCTATCGACGAAGCTATGGCCGGATATTGCAACCGCATTGATGTAACAATCAACGAAGACAATTCTATAACCGTACAAGATAACGGACGCGGTATCCCCGTAGATTGGCACGAAAAAGAACAAAAATCGGCACTCGAAGTAGTAATGACCGTACTACATGCCGGTGGTAAGTTCGACAAAGGCTCGTACAAGGTATCGGGCGGTCTGCACGGTGTGGGCGTATCGTGCGTAAACGCACTCTCTACACACATGACAACACAAGTATTCCGCGGCGGAAAAATCTACCAACAAGAATACGAATGCGGAAAGCCACTCTATGCTGTAAAGGAAGTAGGTACTTGCGACCCCGAATTTACCGGCACAAAACAAACTTTCTTGCCCGACAATACTATCTTTACCGTTAGCGAATATAAGTTCGGCACTTTGCAAAACCGCATGCGCGAACTTGCCTACTTGAACAAAGGCATCACCATTACGCTGACCGACCTCCGTCAACTCGACGAAGAAGGTAACCCATATCAAGAAGAATTCTTCTCGGAAGAGGGTGTGAAAGAGTTTGTACGCTACTTGAACGGCACAAACACCCCACTCTTCAACGACGTAATCTACTTGAACACCGAAAAGGCAGGTACACCCATCGAAATAGCTATGATGTACAACACAGGTTATCGCGAAAACCTACACTCGTACGTCAATAACATCAATACCAAAGAAGGTGGTACACACGAAGGCGGCTTCCGCTCGGCATTGACACGCGTATTGAAGAAATATGCCGAAGAAAATTGCGCCAAAGCATTGGAAAAAGCCAAGGTAGAAATCAATGGTGAAGACTTCCGCGAAGGTCTTATCGCTGTAATCTCGGTAAAAGTAGCCGAACCACAATTCGAAGGACAAACCAAAACAAAATTGGGTAACAGCGAAGTAAGTGGTGCCGTGAACCAAGCCGTGGGCGAAGCACTGAACTACTACCTCGAAGAACATCCAAAAGAAGCTAAGATTATTGTAGATAAAGTATTGCTTGCCGCAACAGCTCGTGTAGCTGCACGCAAAGCACGCGAATCGGTACAACGCAAATCGCCAATGGGCGGTGGCGGTATGCCAGGTAAATTGGCCGACTGCTCAAGCCGCGACCCACACGAATGCGAAATATTCCTTGTCGAAGGTGACTCGGCCGGCGGTTCGGCAAAACAAGGACGTAATCGTAAGTTCCAAGCCATCCTACCTCTACGCGGTAAAATCCTTAACGTAGAAAAAGTAATGTGGCACAAAGCATTCGAAAGCGACGAAGTGAACAACATTATCCAAGCACTCGGCATCCGCTTCGGAGTGGATAGCGAAGAGAGCAAGGAAGCAAATATTGACAAGTTGCGCTACAACAAAATCATTATCATGGCCGATGCCGACGTGGACGGACGCCACATCAACACACTGATTATGACTTTGTTCTTCCGTTACTTCCCACGTGTTATCGAAGAGGGTCACCTCTACTTGGCAAGCCCCCCACTCTACCTCTGCACAAAAGGTAAGGTAAAGGAATATTGCTGGGACGACCAACAACGCCAACGTTTCATCGACACTTATGGTGGTGGCCGCGAAGATGCCGTACACACACAACGCTACAAAGGTCTTGGTGAAATGAACCCAGAACAACTTTGGGAAACTACCATGAACCCCGAAAACCGCATGCTGAAGCAAGTAGATATGAGCAACGCAGCCGAAGCCGATGCCATCTTCTCTATGTTGATGGGCGAAGATGTGGCTCCACGCCGCGACTTTATCGAAAGTAATGCTACATACGCAAATATTGACGCGTAACGATAAACAACCTTCATCACATCTTACATTAAAAAATCCCGGGCTACGCGTCACCCGGGATTTTTTTGTCCCTTTTCACAAAAAATCCACATCCGTTGCAACTTTCTCCCTGTTCATTTCGTCTAATAGACAAATAAACAAGATAAAATGAATATGAAGAAGCACAACATTATCGGCCTTATCCTTATTGGCCTCATGGCATTAATGCCGCAATTGTCTATCCAAGCACAAGAAGTAAGCAAAGAGTTTAAAGTAGAAAAATTCCATAGCCTTGATTTGACTACCGTAGGCGCAGTCTATTTTACACAAGCGTCTAAATGCAGCGTAAAGATAGATGGTAAAAAAGAAAATGTGGATAAATTAAATGTTTATGTAGAAGATGGCACATTGAATATAGAGCCTAAAGAAGAAAACCTAAATGGCACTAAAAATGGTGTAAACATCTATATCACAGCACCCACGTTAGAAAATTTAGTGTTTTGTGGCGTAGGAGCACTCTATTGCAACGAAACACTGAAATTGGACAATTTCAAATGCACGCTACAAGGTGTTGGAAAGATGTATATCCGTGACCTGAAATGCGATAAATTGACGGCAGAAGTTGAGGGAGTAGGAAAGGCAGACATTCATGTCGAATGCCAAGAAGTAAATGCCGAGATAGATGGTATCGGTTCGCTCACGTTAAGCGGAGAGACAGCGAAAGCAAACATAGAAAAAGATGGTATAGGTGTTGTAAGCACTGGTAATTTAAAGATAATTAAATAATAAACAAGGCACGGTTTAAATTCCGTGCCTTGTTTATTTTATTTCAAATACCCTTGTTTCTTTAGTTCTTCAACAGCTATCTCCAATTCGACATACCAATCTTCGCCAAACTTTCGGATAAGCGGTTCTTTCAAGAACTTATAGACCGGCAGATTCTCTTTTTGCCCAAGCAAAACTGCCGCCTTACAAACATTCCATCGATGGTAGTTTACAGCCTTATACGGCCCGTAATTACCCACGCGAATTGGATAAAGTGCACACGATACCGGCTTGCAGAAGTCCACTTTCCCTGCGCGATAAGCTTTCTCGATAGCGCAATAACAAGTTCCATCGGGGGCATAGCACGTAAACACGCAATCTTTATTGTTCACGATAGAAGTAACCAAATCACCTTCTTGGTCGGTATATACCACACCCTGTTTCTTGATAATGGCTTGAGCTTCTGGAGCAAGGTCGTCCCAAATCACAGGAAGCACCTCTTCCAACTTTTCTATCTCCTCAAATTCAACAGGAGCACCGGCATCACCCTCTATACAACACTCGCCTTTACAAGCCTTCAAGTCGCATAGAAACTTTTCGCGTAAAACATCAAGTGAAACAACTACATCATCAATTTGTATCATCTTATTAACTTAAGAATTATATATCTATATCTATCACATAGCAATCATCTACATATAAAGTCGTACCTGCATAACTACGTTTTTCAAAAATAAAATTATCTGCTATTGCAGGAACTTGTATTATATGATCAAAAGTTTGCCACTCTTTTGTTTCCGAGGGCAATTTGGATAATCCGTATCCTCCTCCACGTATGATTGACAATGTCATAGGGTCATAAAAGGAGGAAAGTTTACTGTAAGAAATCTTATTGCTACGTCCTTCGCAAAAATAGCAATAAGTACGAGCACCAGTACCAGATGCATAATCAATTGCATATCGAAAAAAAATCCGAATTCTGTGTCCTGGCGTTACATTGATTTGCTGACTAATAAAAGCTGTTATTCCAGTACGTGGAGATAAAAGCTTTGCAGAATACTCCCCACTATAAACATTTAATGCTTCCTTATAAACTGTGCCTGAATGATTTTTTAACGACCAACCAGAAAGATAATCACCTTCAGATTTAGAAACAAATGAATTCCATATTTCACAATCTCCATTATCAAG
>JAFYML010000156.1 GCA_017556595.1 Bacteroides sp. | reverse complement strand
TCAACGTAATTCGATGCATAACTATATTGCTTTGTTTTAATTGTTTATATGTTTTAAATATTGACGCATTGTTTCTTTTTCTATACCGCGTCGTTGAGCATAATCTGCTAATTGGTCTTCTCCAATAATGCCTATATTGAAATAACGAGCTGAAGGGTGAGCAATCATCAATCCGCTAACACTGGCATGTGGATGCATGGCACCATGTTCGGTTAGTGTTACACCAATATCTTCGAAGTTTAGCAAACTATCCAATATAAAGTTTACCGACTGGTCGGGTAATGACGGATAACCAACAGCAGGGCGAATACCTTGAAAACGTTCGGCATGTAGCGCTGTTATTGATAGATTTTCATTGGGCGAATATCCCCAAATCTGTTTACGTACATTCAAGTGTAATAACTCAACACCAGCTTCCACCAAACGATCGCACAAAGTTTGTATCATTAATAATTCATAGGGATCGTTAGTGTAGTTCACTTCTATTTTGTTGCTCACACTTGCCGCAAATACGCCAACCGTATCTGAGATATCATTTTTTAAAGGACGAACAAAATCGCTTAAACACAAACAGATGTCTTCTTGTGAAGATGGTACTTGTTGACGTAATAAAGGTAATCGTACGCCATCGAGCAACAAATCGTTTTCATCACTATTAGCTACACACAAGCGACATTTGGTTTGTACGCTAATCTTATCGTCAAGATTTCGTAGAATCTTTGTAGCATCGGAAAATAAACGGATTGCTTCTGTTGCTTTGTTGCGCTCTTCTTCTTGAGCGAACGAATCAATCCAACCTTTGCGACATCCTTCGCAATCGTGCAATTGTGCAACGGTTGCATAGCGAGGTTCAAATCCCCAAGCGTGGAAGAAGTAAAGCCAATTGATATAAGGGGCAACATCGCGAATCCGATATTCTCGAATCATACAAAACGCAATTCCTGACCGCGGAAACTTTCGTCCACCTCGGTACCATTATAAACTAAATGGCCGTTAACAAAAGTTTTTTCTACGCGCCATCCAAAAGGATAACCTTCGAGTGGGCTCCATCCACATTTGCTTTTAATACAATCGGGAGTTAATAGCCAATTGCTATCGGGGCGAACAAGCACAAGGTCGGCCATGTATCCTTCGCGCAAGTAACCACGCTTTTCAATGCCATACAAACGGGCTGGCGCATGGCACATCTTTTCAACCACTTTTTCAATGCTGAACACGCCTTGATTCACCAACTCGAGCATGCTTACTAGCGAGAACTGAATCATTGGCATGCCAGATGTAGCTTTTAATGCACCGCCTTGTTTCTCAGATAGTAAGTGCGGGGCATGGTCAGTGGCAATCACATCGATAAGATTGTTGTTTATTGCTTCGCGAAGGGCATCGCGGTCGGGACGACGTTTGATGCTTGGGTTGCATTTGATGCGGCCACCTAATGTGCGGTAATCGCCACAATGGAAAAAGAGGTGGGATACACATGCTTCGGCGGTGATTCGTTTGTCGTTCAATGGTAAGGATTCGAATAAATCGAGTTCGCGTGCGGTAGAAATATGAAGCAGATGTAGGCGTGCTCCTGTTTCTTTGGCTAATTTTACAGCTAAACGGGAAGATGCAAAACATGCTTGAGCACTACGAATGTTACGATGTTGAAGCAACGGGACATCCTTTTCCATATTGCTCTTCTTTAGGTATTTTTGTGCGTTACGCGAGATAATGGCTTGATCTTCGCAATGGGCAGCTATCAGCATATCAGTTTCGCCGAAGATGCGACGGAGGCTTTCCATTCTATCCACCAACATATTACCGGTGCTTGAACCCATGAACAATTTGATGCCGCACACTCTGCGTTTGTCTAAATGGCGGAATAAACCTACATTGAAGTTGGTGGCGCCGAAGTAACACGAATAGTTTACTACACTTCGCTCGCTAAACAGCTTCATTTTGTCATTCCATGTCTGCAAATTGGTGGTTTGTGGTACCGTGTTGGGCATATCCATTACTGAGGTCACACCTCCGGCTGCGGCCGCACGACTTTCGCTCAGGATGTCGGCTTTATGCGTCAATCCTGGGTCGCGGAAATGCACGTGGTCGTCAATCACTCCCGGAAGCAAATAGCATCCAGTGGCATCAATAGTCTCGTCGCAAGGGTGTGATAGAGGTTTCATGTCGGTCAAAATTTCCACAATTTGGCCGTTCTCAATAACCAATGAACCTTGCTTTTGTGTTCCCTCGTTGACGAGGGTGGCGTTATGCAGTAGTGTTCTCATATTTCTTGAACAAGCTTTCCCATTTTAAACGTATCACCCCAAACATAGCTTCACCAAAGATACTGCTATTCATCTTCGATGTTCCAAGTTCGCGGTTGATGAAGATGACGGGTACCTCCTTTATGCGGAAACCATATTTATAGGCGGTAAACTTCATCTCTATTTGGAAAGCGTACCCTTTGAAACGGATGCTGTCAAGGTCGAGTGTTTTTAATACTTGGCGGCGATAGCACACGAATCCTGCGGTCGTGTCGTGGATGGGAAGTCCTGTTATCAATCTTACATATTTCGATGCAAAGTATGACATTAGTACTCTGCCCATAGGCCAATTAACCACATTCACACCGCTTACGTAGCGCGAACCGATCGAAACGTCGTTGCCCTCGTCATGGCAAGCGGCATACAAACGTGGAAGATCGTTAGGATTGTGACTAAAGTCGGCATCCATCTCAAAAATATATTCATAATCGCGCTCAAGTGCCCATTTAAAACCGGCTATATAGGCGGTGCCTAAACCTAATTTTCCTGAACGTTCTATCATGTGTAAACGCTCTGGAAACTCTTTCTGAAGTTCCCGCACGATGTTGGCGGTGCCGTCGGGCGAACCATCTTCCACCACCAAAATATGAAAACCATGTTCCAAACCGAACACGGCGCGAATAATGTTCTCTATGTTTTCCCGCTCGTTGTAAGTGGGGATAATTACTATACTATCAGCCATCTGCATGCAATGTCTATTTTAGGGGAACAAATATAACACTTTTACACATACCTTGTTCGCTTTTTGCCTAAAATAATTCAAAGAACCACTTTTGTGCCTTTATTCAGCGAATGAAACTATTCTTAGATTTCCTCTCTTTTGCAAAGGCAGTTCTTCAATTCTCCTCCTTCGCGAAGGAGGAGTACCCGAAGGGGGAGGTGGTAGGAACATAAATGTAACGGGGGTGAGTACCCGAAGGGGGAGGTGGTAGGTTTCTTTTTCGTAGAAAGGTAACGCAGAATAGTTAAAAATCCGAACAACCATTTTTGTGTCTAAAAAGAGCCTATATGGAATTTTCCTCGTGAGGGAGATATATAGCCCTCACGAGAAAAATTTTTTTCTCTCACGAGGAAAAAATATCTCCTTCGTCGGCTTTTCTTTAGAATTTTATCAAAAATAGTAATATTTCTTTATGTATTGTAGATGATGCAAAAACGATTCGTTTTTCTCTTTGGACTAAATCATTTCCCCCGAATTTGTTCTGTGCTTTCCCCGAAGCTATTGCGTGCATCTACCTTCATCGTTTCACGAAGCTACTTTCATCGTTTAACGAAGCTACCTTCATCGCCCCACGAAGCTACTTTCGCAGCCTCACGAAGCTACTTTCGTAATTCTCGGCTCTTATAATATATATAATAATGTGTATAAAACGTAGTTCTTCGATAATTCATAATTTATAATTCAAAATTCATAATTATAAATCAGCTAGTTACGAAAAAGTATGTTTTTTAGCATAAAAAAGTTGTAGAATTG
>JAFYML010000155.1 GCA_017556595.1 Bacteroides sp. | reverse complement strand
TTTCTTACACTTTTTCTATACATTCGTTAATTCGGCAACGTGAAATAGACTGTAAATCCCCCACCCTGATGCACTTCTGCATTGATGCGACATCCACGTCGTCCGGCAAATTCATCGTGATCGCGAATAATCTGCTTGCACAATAGATATTCCGTACCCTTCAACGAATCGTGTTCACCTTGTTTCATGCGACTTAAATCGGGATAAAAAAGCTGATTTAGCATCTCTTCCGACAAGTTGCGACGATGGTCGATGAACATAAATCGTACAAAGCCATTATCCACTTCCGCCTTCAAGGTCAGTTGTCCCGATTCGTTCACAGAAAGTGCTTCGTCTATCAAGTTTTCCAACAAGAAGTTCAGTTGATGTTTGTCGCCAACCACCTCATATTCAATTGGCAATAGCTCGAGCACCACCTCTGTACCATCTGCTTGCTTTTGCTTATCAAAGTATAGCTTAGCACTATGCATTATCTCCACCACCGTGAGCTTCGAGCGTCGGAAGGTAACCTCCTCCATTTGGCGCGAAGCACATTGACTAAGCAGCATATAAACACCTTTGTAGTGTGCAATAAGTTCGCTTATTGTTGTTACCACCTCCAACTCCTCAGCGTCGGTAAGCGACTCGTTTTGCAAGCGGTTAATAAGTTGCTTGATGCGATTGGGATAGTAGATAGTTTCGTGCTTAATAGCCGACAAACAATTGTCCAACACTTGGTTTTGCACATATAGCTGACTATCCTCCCACGAAGCGCGACGATTCTCTTCTTGCACCTCCTCTATGTGCAAGTATTGATTGGATAGCTTCACTACTGCGTTATATAGCACGATAGACAAATAGCGCACCAATAGTTGCAACAATAAGCGTTTAGAGGGTTGTAGCGTTTCAACAGGGAAACAGATGCACATTGCACCGATGCACACTGTTCGTTGGCTTACTTGCGCCACTAACGGATAAGCATGCCATTGCTCGTGTGTGAGTTGAATAGAGGCTTCGTACGTTTGTTTCATCAGTGCTTCTACATCTGCATCGAGCGGTGCGTTATCCATACACGAATAGGTCAGTTGTTTCTGGGCGTTATTGCTCAAAGCCACTACCACTTGGCGTGTACCAAACAAGCGACTGAACAAGTTGGCTACCTCGTTCAATATGCGTTGAGGAATCTCCTTTAGGCTATCTTCTTCACTCAACAACACTTCGTCGTCATCGGAAACGATATTTGTTTGCGATGCGTGCGATACCGTTTGATAAATCTGCAACAACTCGCTCAATTGGCGTTGTTCTTGTTGCCTACGGCGATAATACAAAAAGTAGTAGCCTATGGGTAATGTGAGCAACAATACGATAATCACCCACACGCAAGCCAACTTTTGCGACGCACTTCGTTGCAACTCGTCGAAGTAGCCATCGAGCGATTGGTCTTCACCAAGTAGCTTATACAACAACGTATAAACCATGTTGTTATACTCATACTCGTCTAGTCTATTCAACGCCAAGCAAGCTACCGCCGCCTCGTTGCGTATATCTAATATAATATGGAAGTCGGTGTCGTACGCACTTTTCCACCAAGTAAATTCGGCCGGCTGTTCATCACCCGTAAATTGCATATAGCGCATAGGCTCGTCGGCATACGTTTCGTAGTGTTTGTTCAAGCATTGCAATGCCGAATCTACATACGCCAACGTCTGTTCGTATTCACCATCGATGTTGGCATAATAAGCGTCGTTGGCATAGTCGGAAGCTAAGTCGAGCAACGCCTCATATTCGGGCGACCAAGTCTCTTTCGGCTGCTCCTCTACGACAGGTTTCGGTGTGCATGCTTGCAGCATAGTCATTGTACTTATCAATGCTACCATAAACGCTTTTTTCACGCCCTTAGGCAAGCGGAAATAGAAGCGGCTACCCTTGCCTGGCTCACTCTCTACACGGAAGCAAGATACGTTGAAAATAGCATTTGTTTTGCGATATTTCTCAATGATACCTTTGCAATTCATTAGGCCGAATCCACTACCCTTACTACGCTTCAATTGCGCTACATCGTTGGCCGTATCCAAGCCAATATTTTTCGGATCGTAAATCTTTTCGTTGGTAATGCATCGCACATCCGCCTCCGACAATCCACACCCTG
>JAFYML010000154.1 GCA_017556595.1 Bacteroides sp. | reverse complement strand
CTTGGCCACCGTATAGAACGCGCCCATTGGTATCGGTGAATACACACCAGGAATGCGGTTCAAACCATCGATTAGGCACTTGCGTCGTTCCACATATTCGTCGTAAACATCGCGCATATAGTCTTCACCGGCATCGAGCGAAGCCTCGGCAGCAATTTGTCCAATGAGTGGTGGACTGAGACGTGCTTGGCAGAACTTCATTACAGCCTCGCGAATCTCCTTGTTCTTTGTAATCAAAGCACCGATGCGGATACCACATTCCGAGTAACGCTTCGAAATGGAATCAATCAATACAACGTTGTTCTCGATGCCCTCCAAGTGGCAAGCCGAGATGTAGGGCGAACCAGTGTAGATAAACTCGCGATATACCTCGTCCGAGAAGAGGAAAAGGTCGTATTTCTTCACCAAGTCGCGTATTTGGTTCATCTCGCGACGGGTGTAAAGATAACCTGTTGGGTTGTTTGGATTACAAATCAAGATGGCACGTGTACGTTCGTTTATCAACTCTTCGAACTTCTCTACCTTTGGCAACGAGAATCCCTCTTCGATGGTGGTAGCAATGGTGCGAATCTTGGCTCCGGCAGATATAGCAAACGCCATATAGTTGGCATAGGCAGGTTCGGGCACAATAATTTCATCGCCCGGATTCAAACAAGCCATGAACGAGAAGAGCACAGCCTCCGAGCCTCCCGAAGTAATGATAATATCGTCGGCCGTAAGTTTGATATTGAATTTGTCGTAATAGCCCACCAACTTCTCACGATAGCTACGATAGCCCGCACTTGGGCTATACTCCAAAACAGTCCTATCAATGTTTCGGATAGCATCGATAGCCACTTGCGGTGTTGGCAAGTCGGGCTGACCAATATTCAAATGAAAAACATGCACGCCGCGTTGTTTAGCAGCTTCGGCCAATGGGGCCAACTTTCGAATAGGAGATGCGGGCATTTCCGTGCCGCGAACCGATATTTTAGGCATTTACTTTATTAACTATTATTTGTAATTGTATTCTTATTTATAATGAAGTCGCAAAGATAGACATTTTCTTTGATTAACCAATCTTATATTGGAAGTTTCACTACGAAACGGGTACCTTTACCCTCTTCCGAAGTAACCGAAATCGTACCATTCATGCGTTCTACAAACGTGTGGCAGATACTCAATCCCAAACCTGCACCTTGAGTAAAGCTATCTACCTTATAGAAACGTTCGAAAATGTGTTCCAACGATTCGGCCGGCATACCCTTACCGGTATCTTCCACAAAGATTTCCACAAAGCCCGGTGTGTTTTGGGTGAAACCAATATTAATATGTCCTTGCAAGGTAAACTTCTTAGCATTGTTGATGAGGTTATTGATAACTTGCTTCAAACGAACCACATCGGTCTTGATTATCTTACTTGAATTTTCTGGTATAGCGATACGCAAATCTACCCCTTCGGGCATGCTTAAGCGCTGCGATTCGTACACCTCACGCATAATACCATTCAAGTCGTATTCTGAAAAACGGAACTCCATGGTACCGGCTTCGATGCGCGACAAGTCGAGTACATCGTTCACCAATGCCAACAGCAATTGGCAGTTCACACCAATGGTGTCGATAAATTGTTGTACATCCTCTTTCGAGAAGGCATCTATATTCTTCAGCAAATCCGAGAAACCTACGATGGCATTCAGCGGTGTACGGATTTCGTGACTCATGTTTGCCAAGAATGCCGACTTCAATTTATCGGCTTGCTCAGCCTTTTCACGGGCAGCAATCAATTCGGCTTCCGTATCTTTATAACGCTGAATACTTTGACACACACCAAGAATCATGTATGGCTTGTCCGATTGCAAACCGTCGAACGTAGTAGAGCGGTATTCCCACCAACGATACACACCATCGAAGTCGCGCATACGGAAACTGATGCGTAAGTTCATTTCGTGGCCCTTCAGTAAGCGGTCGAAACGTTTACGAATACGAGCCAAATCTTCGGGTGCAACTAATTTTTCCCATCCGTCACGAGAAATTTCCGTACCCTTCACGTCGGTATCGAAACTTTGCAACAACCCTTTCGGGAAACGGAACATATTCGTATCGGTTTCGTATTGCCAAGGATAGATGGCACTCTCTTCAACGGCAAGGTCGAACGAGCGTTTCATCAACTCCTCGTCACTGATATTACGGCATATCAAAGCCACACCCACAATATTATTGTCTGAAAGAATGGGAACCACTTCGCCCGATACGGGGAAATATTTACCGCCAGTGTTCTCCTTCATAAACGAGTTCATTGGAATGGGCACACGTTTCTGATCGACACAAGCGCTACACAGCAAATCATCCAAGATATTCTCACCTTCCTTGAAAATCTTAAAGACTGAACCTGCAATTTTTCCTTTATACTTTTTTTCGGGATAGCTTGTAGGCAAACCAAGCATCTTCAGCAACGAGCGATTGATGTAACCGATGTGCAACCCCGAATCATAAGTTATCAAACCATCGTGGATAGACGAAAAGATATTGTTGAACTCATTACGCTGTTCAACCAATTGTTGTTGCAAATCCAAACGATTCTGAGCTTCAATACGGCGTTTGATTTCTTGGCGGTTCATGCGATACAACCAAATTGTCACGAGCGTAAGCAATACTACAGCGACGACAAGCACAACCCAAATCCACACAATGTTACGCTCTAAGAAACTTTGGTTCAACACCTTGCTTGTTTCGGCCAATTGTGATTCTTTAACGCCAAAAATGGAAAGTTGTTTCTTATCGTACAACATAGAACTCTCCATGTTGATAACTCCCAATGTTTTAGGCGTTACACCACGGAATATTTGACCAGCAAAGCGACCTGCTTCTGCCACTACATCATAATACTCGGCATCGTAAACAGCCAACACGCCATTACCCAACGCAAGTTCTTCGCAAGCATATACCGGCGCCTTCGAATTCTTACCTATGAACGATAGGAAATGAGTCCATTTAGGTACAAACAACACCTTTTCCACAGCATTTTCCGGATAGCAAACACTGCGGATAATTTCGTTTGTAGCCTTTGTTTGTAGGTTATGGTTCTTGAACTTATACCCTTTATGGTTCTTTTTGAATTGAGCAACTGCCTGTTCAAACTGTTCGCTACTCTTCACACCCAATTGGCTACTATCCGAGATACACATAAATTGCTTTCTATCAGGGAACAAGCGAGCAGCCTCTTCCATCATAGGGAGCAAATCTATTTTCGTAGTAATACCACAAACATTCTCGTTCATAGTAAGCAAATCGGTTGGAGGGAATTTAATAGCCGACACCACAATTGGCAATTGATAGCCCAACGAGTCGCCACAATTCATCAACGTGTAGAAAGCCTCATCGCTTACAGTCACAATCAACTCAACATTATTCTCGCGTGCACGCTGACAGATAGCACGCATGGCTTCACACTCCTCAGCAAAAACCAATGATTCGGAATTCAAATGCTCGGTAAAGATATTTGCGCTAATGGCCAAGTCTGACAAACCACGACGCAAGCCTTCTTCCAAGTGGCCGTGACCATTTGTTTCTTCGGTATAAGAATGAATGAATAGGATATTTTTATCATTTGCTTGTGCATGAACCCGATGATTGAGCATGCAAAGCAAAAAGTATAGTATCAGATAAGAATAATATTTCTTCATAATGCTGAGTTATGAATAGATGCTTTGAATAGGTATTTGCCGACAAATATATGAATTATATTTTTAACTAAAGAATTTTTTACCAATTCTTATTTACATAGCATTATCTTAGCTTTAATTCATCGCCTACTTCGGGCACATATTCGCCATCTTTCTTGTTCATCTTATACAGATTTTTCAATTGAATACCGAACTTTTGTGAAATACTATGCATAGAATCGCCATCGCGAACAACATATGTTTTATAGGCTTTATCGGCTTTTTTATTCTTCTTTTTCAAGTAAACAATATCGCCCTCTTCAAGGGTATAATCGCGGTGCAAATCATTGTATTGCGGTAACTTTTTCCAACTAATACCAAACTCACCACCAAGCAACTGGAAGGTATCGCCTTCGCGAGCCACTACGTATGCCAAGCCATTGGCTATATAGACTTGATGCGGATTGGCAAGCCAAGGTTTCTTCTCCAATTCCTTCTCCCATTTACGCGCTTCGCGCTTACTCATTCCATTACTGTCGTACTTGTACAACTCGTAATCTTCGATAATGGTTATCAAGCGGTTGGCATACGAAGGGTCGGTGGCAT
>JAFYML010000153.1 GCA_017556595.1 Bacteroides sp. | reverse complement strand
TCTGCTTTCGAACCAAGTCCTGGTGTTTCTGCATGCGACAACAACGAATAGTCGATAATATTTCCTTGTGCATCGAAACCTACCAACACCTTCAAGTCACCACCAAATCCCATCGCCTTCGATTCAACAGCAGCACCAATAAATTCGCCACCCTTCGAAGCCGGATAAACAGCATACTCAACACCATTTACCATTTGCACTTTCTTTTCAGCAATAGGGTCATTGTCAAAACCTGGCACAACAGCTTTCACTGCATCGCTCAATGTTTTGGCATTGGCTTGAGCAATAGGTTCTTTAGTCAATTCATTTACATAAGCTAGCAAAGCAACACAAATAGCAGTAATGCCTGTGAGCACCAGCAACATATTCTTTAATGATGATTCTAACTTTTTCATTTCTTCACTACCTCCCCAAATCGTTTAGGTTTAACATAAGTGTTGATGAGCGGAGTGAACGCATTCATGATAAGAATAGCGAACGACATACCTTCTGGATAAGCACCAAACAAACGGATGATAACGGTCAACAAACCAATGCAAACACCATATATCAACATACCTCTGTGGTTCATCGGAGAAGTAACATAATCGGTTGCCATGAAGCAAGCACCCAACAACAAACCACCTGAAGCCAAGTGATAAAGTGGAGATGCATAAGCAACAGGATCAACCCAATGCATGATACCAGCAAACACAAATACGGTCAAAAGGATAGATACAGGGATGTGCCATGTGATTATCTTCTTCCACAACATGTAGATAAGACCGATAATCAAAGCCAATTCGCTAACTTCACCAATACATCCGGCACCAATTCCTGCGGCACCATTACCGAGCAACAATGAAAGAGTATCGGGCAATGCATCAAAATTACCAGCTTTGATAAGCGCCAATGGTGTGGCTGCTGTTGTTGCATCGAACTGAGCAGCTACTGGCCAAGAGGTCATCTGAACTGGGAATGAAAGCAACAAGAATACACGGCCTACCAATGCAGGATTGAAAGGATTGCAACCCAAGCCACCAAACGACATCTTACCTACTCCAATGGCAAACAAAGCACCAATGATGATAATCCAAAGAGGTAAGTTCGATGGCAAGTTGAAAGCCAACAATACACCGGTAAGGATAGCCGAGCCATCACATACGGTACAAGTATCTTTCTTTAATAAGAATTTCACGATAGCCCACTCGAAAAATACGCAAGCAGCAACAGAAGTGAGCGTAACAATCAACGCACCCATTCCAAATACAACAAGCGATGCGATAAAAGCTGGTACGAGTGCTATGAGCACACCATACATATTCTTTTTTACGCTATCACCACTATGTACGTGGGGCGAATTAGATATAAATAATTTATTTCCCATAATATTCAATTTTATTTTGCTTGACGTGCACGTATCATAGCACCTACTTTATTCTTACCTAAACGGCAATAATCCAACAATGGACGATTGGCAGGACATGTGAATTGGCATGAACCACATTCAATACAATCCATAATATTGGCCTTTTCCATGGCTTCAAAGTCATTACGCTCGGCCAACAATCCCAACAAATATGATTCCAATCCCATAGGACAAGCGCCAACGCACTTAGCACAACGGATACAAGTTTGTGCTTCACCACGTTTAGCTTCTTTCATATTCATGATTAGGATACCCGAACTACCTTTTGCAGTAGGCACTTCTGTATTAACCAAAGCCTTACCCATCATTGGGCCACCACCGATAATCTTACCAGTATCTTCAGGAAGACCACCACAAGCATCAATAAGTTGCTTCATAGGAGTACCGATACGAGCCAAGAAGTTTGATGGCTTAGCAAGTGACTTACCGGTAACTGTAATGATACGTTCGAACAATGGTTTGTTCTTTTGAACGGCTTGATATACAGCAAATGCAGTACCAACGTTTTGTACAACTGCACCGGTTGAGATTGGCAATGCACCACTTGCAACTTGTCGTTTAGTAATAGCATCAATCAATTGTTTTTCACCACCTTGTGGATACTTCACTTTCAAAGGTACTACTTCAATACCAGCATACGATTCAGCAACCTTCGACATCAATTGAATAGCATCGGGCTTATTGTTTTCAATACCAATGAATGCTTTGCTCACTTTTACTGCCTTCATCAAAATGCTTACACCTACCATGATTTCTTCGGCATGTTCAAGCATCAATTGATGGTCGGCTGTTAGGTATGGTTCGCACTCTACAGCATTGATAATAACACATTCGGCTTTGAATGCAGGAGGCGGACAAAGTTTCACTTGTGTAGGGAAACAAGCACCACCCAAACCTACGATACCGGCATCAGCTATCTTCTTTACGATTTCTTCAGGAGTCAGTGTACACTCTTTTACCAATGTTTCGCTACGATCAATAGTTTCTTCCCATTCATCGCCTTCTACATCAATAAATATAGCAGGTTTAGCATAACCGCTTGCATCGATAATCGAATCTATTTTTGCAACTTTTCCACTTACAGAAGAGTGAATTGCTGCTGATACGAAACCACCTGGTTCGGCGATTTTTGTACCTACTTTCACTACATCGCCTTTTGCTACAATAGGTTTTGCAGGTGCACCAATGTGTTGTCCTAGAAGGATAACAGCTTTTGCGGGCACTTCTGCTACTTGTATCGGCTGATGAGCTGAAAGTTTATTTTCGTGTGGATGAACACCACCAATTGAAAATGTCTTCAACTTCATATTTCTTAGTTTTTACGATTTACATATTAAGGTTATGCCTCTGCTGCAGGCTTTGTTTCAACAGTAGGAGTTTCAACTTTTTGAGCAGGTGCTTCTGTAGGTTTTACGGCAGGCTTTGCTGCTACAGCTTCACCTTCTGCCTTAGGCTTGCGAGGAGGAAAATTCAATGCGATAATTGAACCTTGTGGACAAGCTTCTTCACACTTACGACACGACTTACACTTGTTGTAGTCAATGTATGCCAAGTTGTTTTCAAGTGTAATAGCTTCGAAAGCACACACTTTCACACACTTACCGCAACCGATACAAGCTACTGTACAAGCTTTACGAGCAACTGCGCCCTTATCTTTGTTTACACATTGTACATAGATGCGACGCGATTTCTTTCCTGTTGGGCGAATTTCAATAATGTTCTTAGGACATGCTTTTACACAAGCAGCACAAGCAGTACATTTTGCTTCGTCCACCTCAGGAATACCTGTTTCTTCGTTCATCTTGATAGCACCGAATTGACATGCGGCAACGCAATCGCCACATCCCAAGCAGCCGAAGCTACAACCTGTCTCACCGCCATAAAGAGCTGCTGCAATAGCGCAACTCTTAGCACTATCGTACTGATTCAATCGTGGGCGGTTTGCACATGTTCCGTTACATCTAACCACAGCAACCTTTGGTTCAGATACTTCTGCGGCCAATCCTAAGATTTCGGCAACCTTCTCCATTACTGGTTGTCCACCAACAGGACAAAGTTTGCCTTCCAACGAACCTGCCTTAACACACGCATCGGCAAATCCGCTACAACCTGGATAACCGCATCCACCGCAGTTGGCTTGTGGCAAGACTTCGCTTACCTGCGCAATACGCGGATCTTCATACACAGCGAATTTCTTAGAAGCTACATAGAGCACGGCAGCAAGCACCAAAGCAATAGCTCCTAACGAAATTACAGCAATCAGAATTACATTCATAGTAAAAGTTAATTTATTAATTATTTATATTATTTGTTTCTCGTTCAAGGTAGAAGGTAAACTCGCCCTTCCATACGCTTTTGCATAGCAAACGCAAAACCATATAATAAACAGAAAGACAAACTATTGAGCCTGCTACGGCCAACAATTCGTCTTTCTGTATATTCATCAAAATAAATAATGCAACGACCAATAGTATCAACGGCAATACAAAAGCCAACAACACTGCTTTCATGCCCATTGATAATGCTCCCATTACCCATACCGATTCGCCCACTTTATACGTATCGGCATCCGAAGTATAGATATCTATCAACTTCTCGTCCACATCAACCGAGGTACAATGTCCCTTGATGCTACACGATGCACAAGCCGATGTCTGCAAGATACGGACTTGTATATGAGAGCCTTCTATGTTTTCTATAACACCTTGATGTTTTATCGCTTTTGCCATTTTGCAACGTATGCATTACATTTGCTGCAAATGTACACATTATTTATAATATACAAGGCATTATTTTTGATTTTATTGTGTGCGATAACGATAAAATTCAAAGAAAATTAAAGATGCGCTCCGAATTTTAATTTCGGCATCTCTTGCATAACCGAACTTATATCGGATAGACCACCTCCTACATGCAGATACATCACCAAAAAAGAAGCTATACTTATTATCCAAAGTATCAGCAATCCCCATTTAGGAGTAGTACTTTGTTTCCATTTAAGCAAGCTTCCAAGTGCCAACCACAAAAGAATGGCAAGAGGTATTCCTAACGCTAAAATA
>JAFYML010000152.1 GCA_017556595.1 Bacteroides sp. | reverse complement strand
CCGCCCATTTAACTCAAATTAACACTTTCTTGATTCTCCTCTTTCGGGAAGGTTGTTCTCCCCCGATAATGGGGGAGCTAAGAGGGGGTGGGTGGCTGCAAGCTGGGGTGGTAGGAAATAAACGGTATTCGCGGACGCAGCACGCTACGTCCCTACTACTCGCCATGTCGCATTATTTCGCTAATCACTAATCCTAGTCACTAACCACTAGTCACTAGTAGCTAAAAAAATGACTTAACAGAAAAAATAATTTCCATTAAGGGACGAGAATCTAACAGTATCTAACACTAACAGTTTATTTTTTCCGCCCTATACATTTGCATTTTTAGGAAAATAATCTCTTGTTTCGCAACTACCTTTTGGAGCAAGCGGCATCCCATCTGTATAGGCGGTAGCTTATGCTTCTACACAAAGATATTGCTTGAAGGCATAGATTCGTGCCTTTGGAAAAATCTCTTCCAAGTCTTGGTAAGAATAATTAAAGTGGTGCATCTCTTTAAAATTTTCAGGACAAAAACCTTCCTTATAAAACATTAAGAAGTAATGCTTGTTGTGCGTTGCCAATAGCTGTAGATATGGTTTCATGATGTAGGAAGTTGCACCAAAAGTAGCCACTACCACCGCTTCTTTTCCTTTCCATGCGTTGATTGCTTCTTCTTTTTTGCCTGCCTCTTTTCTTCCTCTTTTCTCAATTTTCTTCGCGCCAATCTCTCTTGCAAATCAATGGCCGTAAATATAAGAATAGGTGCTACTACGAAATGTAACCACATTAGTGAGGGGATTGTAGCGAATGTAATGAAATAAATGGCTAATATTAGTAATATCATGCTTGTTACTCCTATTTATTATGAGTTTTTTAATTTCTGCAACTCGCCAAAAATATTGGCAAAGATATAGACGAAGAAGAGGATGATAAGCAGTAGGCTGATTAGATTGATTGTTTCCATGTTTTTTAGGGTTTAATTGTTTTTTTGGCAAAGTAACGTGTAATTGGTTCAGTGGAATTGAACCTATTGTTTTTTTATTGTATATTTGCGCAAACTAATATGTATGTGGTATGGCTGCTTCGAAAAATGCATTGATAAGGGAGATGGTTATTGATAGGTGCTTGAGCGACTTTAAGCATCTGTACTCTACAAGGGAGATGATGGATTTGTGTAACAAGGCGTTGATGGACGAGGGGGCACCGGTGGTGACGGCTATGAACACTATCCGAACGGATATTGACGGGATTTGCAACCGTTGGAAGGTGAACGTAGTGGAGATAAAGCGGGGCAGAAATCGCTACTATCGCTACGAGGACGAGGGATTCTCTATCTATAAATCGCCGCTGACGGAGGAGGAACTGACGCAGCTTTCGCAGACGTTGATGGTGCTGGAGAGGTTTCACGGATTGCCGCAATTTGAGTGGGTGAGCGAGTTGAATGCGCGGTTTAAATCGACGTTGATGATGAACGTATCTACCAATCAAGTGATTGGTTTTGAGGAGAATATCGACGCAAAGGGGAAGGAGCATATAGCGCCGTTGTTCGATGCTATTGTGCATAAACAACCGCTGAAGCTGACTTATCAGCGTTTCTCATCGTCCGAACCGCGCGTGTATGTGGTGCATCCTTATTACTTAAAGCAGTATCGCAACATGTGGTACTTGCTTTGCTTCTACGAGGGGCATGCGGGGATTACGACTTTTGCATTGGATAGGATTGTGGGGTATGAGCCGGCAAAGGTGGTGTTCGTTGAGAATGAAATGGTGGATTTCTTGGATTATTTTGATAAGGCCATCGGGGTGAGCGTGGATAACGAAAAGGATACCGAACGCATCCGTTTGTGGGTGGACAAGATGCAGTATCGCTATTTCGAAACGAAGCCGCTTCATGGCACGCAACGGGTGGTAGAGCGACGCAACGATGGGGTGGTGATTGAGATTGACGTGCAACGCAATTATGAGTTGATTCAGCTGATTCTTTCGTTTGGCAATGCGATAGAGGTGTTGGCGCCCGATGGGTTGCGACAAGAGGTGATTGCTCGCTTAAAGGGGGCGGTGGAGAGGTATGGTTAGTGATTGGCGTGTGGCGATTAGTGGTTAGCTAAATTTCGACATCAAGGTATAGTTATAACTCGAAATTCATAATAAAATGCTATCTTTACACCCGAATTTTATAACTGAAACGAAAATACTATGTATATCCTTATTTTATTATTTTTATTATCGCTTTGTGCATGTGGCGGAAATGGACAAGGTGTAGATGAGGCGGCAACGGACTCGATTGTGGCGGTGGTGCCGATGAAGTATGGCGTGCCTATCGAGGAGTTTGCAGTGACGTACGACACGATTCGACAGGGCGAAACATTGGCCGAGGTGCTGATTGATTTTGGCATGACGCCAAGCCAGGTGTACGAGCTGACGCAATGTCCCGACTCGGTGTTCGACGTGCGCAAGTTGCGTCCGGGACAAGCGTGTGCCTACCTTTGCAACAAGGATAGTGCGGCCACTCCGCGTTACTTTGTCTATGAGGAGAGCCGAAAGGCGTATGTGCGCTTCGACTTGCAAGATGGATATAAACCGATACGTGCAGAGAAGCCTACGGAATGGCACGAAGGCGAGGTGGCGGGTCAGGTGAACTCGTCGCTTTGGGTGGCTATGCAAGAGGCCGAGGCGTCGCCAATGTTGGCGGTAATGCTTTCGCACATCTTTGGGTGGAGCATCGACTTTTTCGGCATTCAGAAAGGGGATGAGTTCCGACTAGTGTATGCGCAGGAGTATGTAGAGGATGAACCACTGAATAATTACAAGGTGTTGGCGGCTTCGTTCAAGGCGAAT
>JAFYML010000151.1 GCA_017556595.1 Bacteroides sp. | reverse complement strand
CAGGCTATTTCTTCGCTCTTTGTAGGGGTGTGAACCGATTGGACGAAATGCCTGGATATGACGAGTTGACCAACTGGAAAGAACGCTTTGAGATTACACAAGGAGCTACTTGCTGGGCGCGTTATACAAGCGAGCATGAATATGGCTATGTAAAATTACGCATTGCCTATATCGAAGGGAATAGCGTTGGGGTGGAATATAAAGCGATGAAGGTGAAAAGGCCAAAGCTTGAAGATATAGAAACCACCGAAGATGAAAGCCAACCTGCGCTACTGATGGGTTATCAGAACAATACATCAGATGCCAATGCCATTGCCTTGGTGTCGGGCACAGCGCCTATCTTTATCAAGAAAAAACACTTCACGGCAGAGCATACCAATTTCTATCGCTACGACGATATACAGCGCTTGGACAATATGCCACAGTTTGAGGATGTGACGGAGTGGCAACCCACCATCGAAGTGAAGGAGGGTAGCTGCTATTGGTTGCGCCATTTGTCACCTACAGAATATACCTATGTGAAGTTGCGAGTAGCTTTTATCGATGGCGATAGAGTGGGCATAGAGTATAAGGTAGCTTCGCATCAATCTTATGCTGATACAAACGGGAACCAATCGGGCGAAGGAAAAAGTTATGTAACCGATTTCTCCATGCCGCGACTGAACGAAAGCAACTATTATGTGGAGCACATTGCAACGATGAATGGAAACGAACTGCTGAACTATTCATTGGAGTGGAATGATGCAATGAAGCATGCTCAATGGGTGGCTTTCTCGTTCGACAAGGTAACCATAGGTGATGTGACTGGTCGTACAGAGGCTTGGGATGTCGACCCCAAACTGCCCGAAGAGATGCGTACAAGCAACGACCATCATCGCAACGATGGTTTCGACCGAGGTCATATTTGCGGTAGTGAGGATAGAGTATATTCCAAATTGGCCAATGCTCAAACCTTTTATTATAGCAACATGTCGCCACAACTAAATGCCTTCAATGGAGGTTATTGGGCAGCTTTTGAATATAGAGTACGTCGATGGTCGCGCTACTCATTCCCACATCTCTACGTAGCTAAGGGAGGGGCGCTAAACCATTTGTTAGTCAATTTTAAAAGCAAAACTCCTGATAGTAACGGCAATTACGCTACAACCGATGAGAATGGATTTACCATTCATGGTTTGGCTTGTCCAAAGTATTATTACATGGCTGTTCTTGCCGAAATTCAAGGCACATACCAAGCGTTAGGCTTTTGGATTGAACACCGCGAGGACTATCCTTATGAATATGGCGACACGGTGCCGGACAATGTATTGAAGGAACACTTAGTCAGCATAGACCAATTGGAGGAACTGACGGGGCTTGACTTCTTCTGCAATTTGCCCGATGACCTTGAAGAGACTGTTGAATCTGTGCTTAACGCCAATGCATGGGAGTGGTAATAATTTCTAATAAATTGTTGAAGAATTTATTAAAGGAGTAAAATAATTTAGGGCTAAATTCATTTCGGATTTAGCCCTATTTGTTTTTTTATTTATGCCTTAATTTATTTCGGTGTTTTTACGGTCATGATAACCGGATTGTGGTCGCTGCAAAGGTCCAAGTTGGGCGAGAAATATCGCACGCCTTGCAATGCTTCGGAGTGGAATAGGTAGTCGATGCGAAACATTCGTTTGCCATAGCGGTAGGTGTACATATACCCGTTACCACAGGTCTTGAATCCATCTTTCAGCAGCGAGGCGAAACGGCGGTAGGTGTACGACGAAGGCAACGAGTTTAAGTCGCCACCCAGTACTACAGGATAGGGACTTTGCGCTATTAGTTGGCACAAGAGGTCGGTCTGCTCGGCTCGTTTCACAAGGTTGCCATGCAGCGTTTCGGCAGCATCCTCCATCGCCTCCATTTCGCGTTGTGTTTCGTCAGTAGCTAGTTCCTTTTCCCATTTCTTTCGTTTTTGGGTAATGTTGGTTGTTTGCAAGTGGTTGTTGATAATTCGGATGGTCTGTTCGTCCATTTGTATGTCGGCCATCATGCTACAATTGCTGCTGTTGGGGTAGGTGATGAACTGACTATCGACGATGGGGTAGCGGCTGAAGATGGCTATTGGCAGTTTGCCTTTCGCCTCGTCCTTGCTTGGGATGTAGTAATAGGGCCATTCGGCTAGTGTTTTTTTGATATCTTCCATGGTGAACTCCTTGTTGTCGCGGAATTCTTGAAAACACAATACATCCACATGCTCGCTGCTCATGATTTTGGCAATCTGTCGGCACGAATATCCGCGTATTTCGTTGCCAAAGCCGTGTACATTGTAGGTCGCTACGGTCAGTAGGCCATTGGTATCTTGGGGCAGTTCTCTACGTAATCTTGGCTGAACCATACTGCTAATGAAATTCCAACTCATCAGCAATGCAATTAGTGGCAATCCCCAAAAGATGCTCCGCTTGAATATGGT
>JAFYML010000150.1 GCA_017556595.1 Bacteroides sp. | reverse complement strand
TGAGCGAAGTAGTAGTTGTCTTACCATTCGAACCTGTAATGCACACCATCTTTGCATCAGTATAGCGACCAGCAAACTCAATTTCTGAAATGATAGGTGTACCTTGTGCTATCAATTTTTGTACCAAAGGCGCTTCGTTTGGAATGCCAGGACTTTTCACCACTTCATCGGCATCTAAGATGCATGATTCTGTGTGTTGTCCCTCTTCCCAAGCGATGTCATAGCTATTGAGCAAGTTTTTATAGTTCTCTTTAATGAGCGACATGTCCGAAACGAACACATCCATTCCTTTAACTTTGGCTAAGACTGCTGCTCCTGCACCGCTTTCACCTGCTCCTAATACAACGATTTTACTCATAATTCTATCTTTGATTGCGTTGCTTATCTAATTTTTAATGTAATGATGGTTATTGCTGCCAATATGATGGTTACAATCCAAAAACGTATAGTTATTTTTGATTCGTGGAATAACTTCTCGGGTTTAGTAAACACTACCGAACAACCTTCTTCTATGATATTCATTGAAGTGCGGAAGTGGTCGTGTATAGGTGTGCGTTTAAATACACGTTGTTTTACACCCTTGCGTTTGCCCATTTTGTAGTACACTCGTTGCAAAATTACAGATAGGTTCTCTACCAAGAATACACCACAAAGAATAGGAATCAATAACTCTTTGTGAATGATGATGGCGAAAACGGCAATAATACCACCAATTGTCAAACTACCTGTATCGCCCATGAAAACTTGAGCAGGATAGGCATTGTACCACAAGAAACCAATTAAAGCACCAATGAATGCACATATAAAAATAACCAACTCTTCACATCCCGGGATATACATGATATTTAAGTAGCCGGCATATTCAATGTGACTCGATACATAAGCTAAAATACCGAGTGTCAGGCCTATAATAGCAGAGTTGCCTGCAGCCATACCATCCATTCCATCGTTCAAGTTTGCACCATTACTTACTGCTGTTACTACAAAGATGGTAATAAGTACGAAGATTATCCAACCTGCCGTTTGAGCGTGTTCGCCTAAGAAGCCAACAAGATCGGCATAATCAAGGTTGTTGCTTTTGAAGAATGGAATTGTGGTTTGTGTCGCCTTAATTTCTTTAGCAGCATGCACTACTTCGGTTTGTCCATTCGGTGTTTGCACTTCAATATTCTCGCGGATAACAACTTGTGGGCTCAAGTAAAGAGTGAGTCCTACAATTAATCCTAACCCCACTTGGCCAATAATCTTGAATTTACCATGAAGACCTTCTTTGTCCTTCTTGAATATCTTGATGTAGTCATCTGCAAATCCTAATGAACCTAGCCATACGGTTGTAATCAGCATCAGAATCATGTAGATGTTGTGTAGTTTTCCCAATAGTAAACAAGGTATCAGTGTGGCAAAAATGATAATAATACCACCCATACTAGGCACGCCAACTTTGTTTACGCCAAAAGGATCGGTTTTTGCATCGCGTTGCGTTTCTGTAATCTGTTTGCGTTTCAGTAGGTTGATAAATTTATCACCCCAAATTGTCGAGATGAGCAAAGCCAAGATGATAGCCATCAGTGCTCGGAAAGAGGTGTATCCAAATACACCTGCACCGGGTACATCAAATTTATCAAGCCATTTAAATAGTTCGTATAGCATTATGATTTATGAGTTTTGAGTTATGATTTCATTTAGTACCTCTTTGTCGTCAAAGTGATGCTTTACACCCTTTACATCTTGGTAATTTTCGTGTCCTTTTCCTGCCACTAAAATTACATCGCCAGGGCCGGCAAGCATACAAGCCGTTTTAATAGCTTCGCGTCTATCTACAATGCTGATAGTCTTTCGCATATCATCCTTGTCAAGACCGGCAAGCATATCATTGATAATATCTTGCGGCTCTTCAAAACGAGGATTGTCGCTGGTAATGATAACACGATTGCTCAGTTTAGCTGCTTCTTTCGCCATCAATGGGCGTTTACCTTTGTCGCGATTGCCGCCAGCGCCACATACAGTAATGATTTGTCCCTTTCCTTCAACTACCCCATGAATGGCATTCAATACATTAACAAGAGCATCGGGAGTGTGTGCGTAATCTACAATGGCGGTATATCCTTCGGGTGAGCGTACTGTTTCGAAACGACCAGATACAGGTTTCAGTGTGCTGAGTGCTACTAATACCTCTTCTTCTTGCTTGCCTAACAATACAGCTGCACCAAATACGGCCAACAGGTTGGATGCATTGAATTTGCCGATGAACTGAACAGACAATTCGCGGTTGTTGAATTCAAGAATCATACCTTCGAAATGGCTCTCAAGCAACTTTCCTTTAAAGTCGCTCAAGCTACGCAAAGAATAAGTATATACCTTTGCGCGTGTGTTTTGTGTCATCACCATGCCATTCTTATCGTCCAAATTAGTCAAGCAGAAGGCATCTTTTGGCATGTCATCGAAAAACTTTTTCTTAGCACGCAAATAGTTGTCAACGCTCTTGTGGTAATCCAAATGATCGCGGGTTAAGTTGGTGAAGATACCACCGGCAAATTTCAACCCACTGATGCGCTTTTGGTCGATAGAGTGTGAACTCACTTCCATGAAAGCATACTTACAACCACAATCGGCCATCTTACCTAACAAACGATTCAAGGTAATAGGATCGGGGGTAGTATGCTCGGTAGGCACTGCTTCGTCATCAATGTAATTACAAACTGTAGAAACCAATCCCACTTTATACCCAAAGTAGCGGAATGTATTATATAATAAGGTGGCAATAGTTGTCTTGCCGTTGGTGCCGGTTACGCCTACCAATTTCATCTTCGAAGTAGGGTCACCATAGAAGGTTGTTGCAAGTTTACCTACAGCATCTTCGCTTTCCTTCACTTGGATGTAGGTTACCCCTTCGCTCAGCTGCTCGGGTAGGTCTTCGCACAACACGGCAACAGCACCTTTCTCGATGGCCGATGCTATATAGGCATGTCCGTCGGTTTGTGTGCCGCGCATAGCCATGAAAAGGTCGCCCTCGCGCACTTGTCGAGAGTCGATATTCACCTCTATAATCTCTACTTCTTGGTTACCTATAACCTGAATAGGTTGAATGGCTTTTAGCAGTTCATTTAATTTCATAAGCTATACCTTATTATATAATATATATTATCCTTCTCTTTTCATGGTTAACACCACCGTTTGTCCTCGTTGGATAGTGTTTCCGGCTGGTACCGATTGTCTACTAACGCGGCCAACACCATTAATTCTCACCTTCAATCCCTTCTTTTCGAGCAGGTAAACGGCATCTTTTGCGCCCATACCTACTACGTTGGGTACTACGGTTGCATGTTCACGTTCACCCTCAAGAGTTACTTCTCCTTCTGCGGCAATGGCCTTTCCCCATTGCTCTTTGCTACGTGGCTCTTGGAAATTGCTCGATGCAGGTACATCAAGTTCTTCGAGTACATACATGGCCGATTTCATCTCGCCTGCTTTTACCTCAGGGATAACGTTGCTAGTACTATCAATGGCGTGTTGCATGTCGAAGCGCAAATTCTTTGCATATACACGTTCGGCAATCTTGCTAAATACACTACCCGCCATTTGGCCTCCCGATGCAGGTAATCCAGGTTTTTGAATAGAGACGATGCAACTATATTTCGGTTCGTCGGCAGGGAAATAACCGCAGAAGCTAACCAAATAATTTGTTCGTCCGCTCTTGTAACCTTCTGCACCCTTTGAAATTTGTGCCGTACCAGTTTTTCCAGCTACCGGGAATTGCTTG
This sequence comes from Bacteroides sp., assembly GCA_017556595.1. GTDB lineage: Bacteria > Bacteroidota > Bacteroidia > Bacteroidales > Bacteroidaceae > Bacteroides. The sequence goes on along the minus strand of JAFYML010000150.1, from coordinate 4,734 downwards.
CTACCTGCTGGCTTAGCCAAACCTTGCGATACAACTTTTTCCAAAATCTCTTGTATCTGACTTAATGTTTTGTCCGAGCAGATTTTAGGATTGATAATCTCGGTAGGATATTCATGTACTACCTTGCCGTCTTTTACGGCCGCCTTAACAAGTTTTGGGCGCACCATTACACCATCGTTAGCAATGGCATTGTAGAAGGTAAGGATGTTTAGAGGTGGGACTTGTGTCTCATAACCGATGCTCATCCAAGGCAATGATGTCTTAGCAAAGTATCTGCCCACTTTTTTGCGATCTTCCGGCCCTTTTATGTCGGGAGTACCTTCGCCTGGGATTTGTAGATTCAGCGGTTGGTCAATGCTCATTCGTTTCAAACCATCGACAAAACGCTGCGGATTATCCTTGTAGTATTTATCTATCAAATAAGAAACACCTACGTTCGACGATACTTCGAGGATGCGTGTCACATCAATTACTCCATAACCGCCGCGATGCCAGTTGTGATCCTTCATGTTGCTACCATACATGCGTAGCTGGCCATTCTTTGTATCAACTTCTGTTTCGGGGGTAATATGTCCATCTTCCAACGCCACCATGATTGATGCTGTTTTGAAGGTTGAACCTGGCTCCATCATATCGCTAATGGCGTTGTTGCGCATTTCGTAGTATTTGCCATCATTACCGCGCGACATGTTTACGATAGCTTTTATTTCGCCAGTTTTTACCTCCATAATAGCAGCTACACCCACAAAAGCCTCCAACTCTTCGAGTTTATCCACCAAAGCTTTTTCGGCAATGTCTTGCATATCTACGTCGATGGTGGTAATAATGTCGCATCCGTCAACGGGTGGTTTGTCGGTAAGGCTTACATAACGGTTCATTACCTTTTGACGGTGTGATATACCGTTTTGTCCTCTCAATAATGAGTCGAAAGCAAGTTCGATACCATTTTTCGCACCTAATGCAGTATCGGCATACACATCACCAATGGTACGCATACCCAACGAACCGAAAGGACGCTTGCGGCGATTCAAATCTTCATCGTGCAAACCACTTGTCAACTTTCCTAAGTTCAAGAAAGGTAATCGTTGTATCTCTTTATATTGCGTGTGCGTGATGCGCTTGCGACGATTGGGAAAGAGAGGGTAGTGTTGCCAACTACGGCTATTTCGTCCGTTCTTTAAGTGAGTTTTATATTGCGCTACACTCCATTCGGGAAACATTTTGTTCAATGCTTGTGCAAGCGAATCTACCTTTGAATTGAAGATACTATCGCGACGATGTTGTCCACGTGCTTGTCGCTTTTCGTTGTTGTCGTAGTATTTGTAATCGAGGAACAGATAGTATTCGGGCAATGAACTTGCCAGAAGTTTTCCGTCGCCCGACAGAATGTTTCCGCGGTTTGGATAGAGTGTAACATCCTCTTTCTTGAATCGACTGGCCACCTCTTCCCAATAATTGCGTTCGGCAAACATAATATAAGCTCCCTTTATGACAATACCTACCCCTATCATACCCATTAAGAGTACGATATAAAAGTATCGAGTCATGATATTTCTCTTGCTTATTGCCATATTTTTTGCTTTAATCTTTTATTAAATAGGGTGGGTTGGTAGCTGTTTGCAATTGGCTATCGCGCGCCTTGATATACTCTTCGATGCGCGATTGGCGACTTAACTCCATTAACTCCGAGCTTCGTGTCAAAGCGTCATATTTAATGTCGGTCAGTTCTTTTTTTAGTTTATCAATCTCTATCGTTTGTTGTTGGCAAACGTAGCGATTGTGGATGTAGAAAAGAATCAGCACCATGATAAGCACCACCAACTTGGTTTGGCGGCGGAAGAATTCGGTAGCTAATATATCGCCACCGATAATGTTTTTCCATGAGGCATGGCTTTTCTTTTCACTTGCTTTTTCTTTTGCCATAGGTGCTTTCCCTGTTTATTTCTTTTCTGCAATTCTTAATTTTGCACTACGCGAGCGTGGATTTTCGGCAATCTCCTCGTCGCTAGGCACTATTACTTTGTTGTTCACCAATCGGAAGGGTGTTTCTACATTGCCGTAGAAGTCTTTCTCCATTTTTCCCTCCACATTGCCGGTTTTCATCATGTTTTTCACCAATCTATCTTCCAATGAGTGGTAGGTGATAACCGACAATCGTCCTCCTGGTCGAAGCACTTCGGCAGCTGCACAAAGCATCTCTTTTAGTGCTTCCATTTCGTGATTCACTTCGATGCGAAGTGCTTGGAAAACTTTGGCCAACTCTTTCTTTTCGCGTTCGCGGCCAAAGAGAGGTTTTATCAATTCCAAAAATTCACCGATGGTGGTGATAGGTTGTACGGCTCGTGCTTTTGCAAGCACCGAAGCTATTTTACGGCTATTCTTTAGTTCGCCATATAGATAAAAGATGTCGGCCAATCGCTCTTCGCTATAGTTGTTCACTACATCGGCGGCAGTGATGCCGGCACGCTTGTTCATACGCATATCCAATGGGCCATCGCCTCTGAACGAGAAGCCGCGCTCACTATCGTCGAAGTGATGTGACGAAACGCCCAAGTCGGCCAATATGCCATCTACTTGCTCTATACCATGATAACGAAGAAAGTTTTTCAAGTATCGGAAGTTGCTTCTAACGAACGTAAAGTGTGGATTGTCCACAATGTTGCGTTCGGCATCCTCGTCTTGGTCGAAACTTAACAAACGTCCACCATCGCCCAATCGTGAAAGTATCTCGCGCGAATGGCCGCCACCGCCAAAAGTCATGTCGGCATAAATGCCGTCGGGGCGTATGTTCATGCCATCTACACTAGGCATTAGCAATACGGGGATGTGGTAAGTTCTTTCTTCGTTTTCCATTTTTCTCTCAATTAAGTGGTTTAATCGGCATTTTTGCTATCGCATAAGGCCTCTTCCAATGCTGCTCCAAATTCTTCGGGCGACATAAATGGTTGGTCGGCCACCTCTTTCGCCCAGATTTCGATGGTGTTGTCCATGCCAATGAAACGCACCTCGCTTTTGATGTCTGCCATTTGCAGGTATCGTTTGGGAAGTAGGATGCGGCCATTGCCATCGGGTGTCATTATCTCGGCATCGCTCACAAATTGGCGGAAGATGGCTTGCTCGCGGGCACTCCATTTGTTCAATCGTTGGCGTAGTTGGTTTTGTGTCTCAAACCAAACGCTTTCTGGATAAAGCACTAAGCAACGTTGGAATACGTCTTTGCGAAGCACAAGCCGTTCTTCGGAAGCTTCAAGTAGCTGCTTCCTAAAAGTGGCGGGGATAAAAACCCGTCCTTTGTTGTCGGTTTTGGCTTCAATATTGCCTAAAAAACGTATCATTACACCTTATTTTATACAATTCGCCGTAAAGGTACACATTTCCCCACAATTCCCCACGATTTTTCTTAAAAAAGTTTTCAATAAGTTTTCAACACCCTGTTAATAACTTATTTTCTTTATTTTAGCCTTTGTTGGTTTAGTGGGGAGGCGGTGCATGATAATGCCTGTTTCGTGCTTTTATTCATTGCATAAAAAATGTTTGTAAGGAGTTGATAGTGGTTGTTTAGTCATTATTTGTCAATGTATAGGAAAATTACCATTTTTTTGGCTTTTTCTTATAAATGGCTCATGAAGGAGATTTTTTTTCCTCGTGAGAGAAAAATTTTTTTCTCGTGAAGTCTATATATTTTCCTCGTGAGGAAAATTCTATAAACGCTATTCTTTTAATGGTTGACAGGTTGTAATAAATTATATACGTCTATTATTCTTTTATAAGTTCTTAAATTAGCTATTCTTTCTTTGTTTTTTTTGATTATACTAACCTTTTTTGTATTTTTGTGAACGCATACTATGTATTAAAATCTATATTAAACTTAATAACCATGAAGAAAACTCTCTTATCAATGGTGGCACTTGCCTTTTTAGCAATGCCTATCGTGGCGCAAACGCCAATCTATTTGGATGATAGTCAACCAATTGAAGCTCGTGTGCAAGATGCACTTAGTAGGATGACTTTGAAAGAAAAAGTGCGTTTAAGCTATGCACAAAGTAAATTTAGTACCCCAGGTGTTGCTCGATTGGGTATCCCCGAGTTGTATTGGAGCGACGGTCCTCACGGCGTTCGTATGGAGATAAATTGGAACGATTGGAATCATGCCAATTGGACAAACGATAGCATCACGGCTTTCCCCGCTTTGACCGCATTGGCAGCTACTTGGAATCCGGAAATGTCGGCCGCATATGGTAAGGCTATTGGTGAAGAAGCACTCTATCGCGAAAAGGATGTGATGTTAGGCCCCGGCGTAAATATCTATCGTACACCGCTCAATGGACGCAACTTCGAGTACATGGGCGAAGACCCCTACTTGGCCAGCGTAATGGTAGTGCCTTATATCCAAGAGATGCAAAAGAATGGTGTAGCAGCTTGCGTGAAGCATTATGCACTGAACAACCAAGAAACATGGCGTAACCATATTGATGTGAACGTAAGCGAACGTGCTTTGTACGAAATCTACTTGCCAGCATTCAAGGCTGCTATCGTGGAAGGTGGCTCGTGGACAATTATGGGCGCTTACAACAAAATTGCCGGTACACATGCTTGTCATAACGACCGTATGTTGAATCAAATCTTGAAGAAGGATTGGGGATTCGACGGTGTGGTAGTTTCCGATTGGGGAGGTACACACGACACGAAAGAGGCTGCATTGTATGGCCTTGACGTAGAAATGGGTTCTTATAC
>JAFYML010000149.1 GCA_017556595.1 Bacteroides sp. | reverse complement strand
TTACAATATCCATATAGTAAACGCTTGTTTGATAACTCTTTCCATTATTTTCAAGTTCTTCAATCTCTGCATCGCGCAGATTATTTCGTAGATTATTGATGCGGCCTTCGGCATTGTATGCATTCGAAATTTCTTCCAATGCGCCGCGGTGTGCAGCCATCAAATTATCAATCATCACTACATATGCATTTTCCACCTCAGAAACCATATCAGTAAGCTTCTTGATTGTTAACGCATCGAACGACTTCTTATGAATGTTTCTTCGAGACAAGATACGACTAATTGATTCACCTGAATCACCCAACGATTCAAGTTCGCCAATAATCTTATACATTGCCTTGATTTTGAGAGATGTTTCACTACTTATATCACCCACCGATACGGCATTTAAGAAAGCGGCAATCTCATACTCTATACGGTCAGAAATTTCTTCGTACTTCACCAACTTCTGACGCAATTCTTCGAATTTATCAACATCGGTTTCGAGAATAGCCTCTTTGGTATATCCCAAACCTCGTTTAGAGATTTGTGCAAAGTGAATAATTTCATCGAAAGCTTGCTCGGTAGCCAACTCGGGGGTAGCAAGTGGGCCAGCAGAAATATACTTCAAACGGAACACTTCATGTTCTTGATTCTTCGGTGTCTTAATAATCCACATTACAGCTTTCTCTATGAACTTTACAAACCATATCAAAACCAATGTATTTATAGTATTAAAAAGCGTATGAAGCATAGACAAACCATACAAAGCAGCTGTACTATCGGGAGAATTAGGCGCACTAACTACAAAACCATCAGCAGCAGGATTAGGCAAACCAAAGCATGCAATAATACTACCCACAAGTGCAAGGAATGGTTTGAATAGTATCAATGCCCAAATCACACCAAACACGTTGAAAATAGTGTGCGACATAGCTGCGCGTTTAGCTTGTGTATTACCTACCGACGCGGCTATATTTGCCGTAATAGTTGTACCAATATTTTCACCAAGCACCATCGCACAAGCCATGCTGAATGGAATCCATCCCATACTAAGCATAATCAAGGTAATAGCCATTGTAGCCGATGATGATTGAAGTACTAGTGTAAGTATTGTTCCAAATGCAAGAAATATCAATACCGACCAAAATCCATTGCCCGACCACGATTTAACAAATTCCAATACCTCTGGTGTTTCATTCAAATTAGGTACCGACTCCTTCATAAACGAAAGGCCAAGGAACAACAGACAGAAACCTACGATTAGCTCACCAATGTTTTGGCGTTGGCTCTTCTTTGAATTCGAAAACAAAAAACCAAGCAACATCAATGGCACGGCCAAGATTGAAATATCAGCTTTGAATCCAAGCCAAGCAACAAGCCATGCGGTTACTGTAGTACCTATATTGGCACCCATAATTACACCAATAGCTTGTGCAAGTGTAAGCAAACCAGCATTTACAAAGCTTACTACCATCACCGTAGTGGCCGAGGAAGATTGAATAACAGATGTAATACCAAGTCCTGTCATCACACCCTTGAAGGGATTGGAAGTCATCACCGATAGAAGGCCACGTAGTTTATCACCAGCAGCTTTCTGAAGCCCCGAACTCATTAGGTTCATGCCATAAAGAAACATGCCTAATGCACCCAATAGCGTAAAAAGTTGTAATATTCCCATGTGCGTTTTATAATTATTTAATAAGAGTTTTCACCCTATCTATATCGTGTACATACACTTCCGAACAAACTTCATAACGATGAGGTATATACTCGAATAGTTGCAAATATGCTTTCTTTGCAGATGAGCTATAATAAATATCTAATTTTATTGAATTACCGCTCATATTTACCGTAGGTTCAATTGCTTCAGGATTAGAAACAATAGCTGCTTGAATAGCTATTTTTTGATTGGGATGAAAGAATAATTCTTTCTTTTTGCATCGGTCGCCCGAGGATACTTCTTTATATTCGCTTTTCAATACAAAGGCAAGGAAAACGCCTAACGTAATAAGCAAGAAACTAACAATATGGGCATATGAACCTAAAGGAAGCAATAAGCAAATGGCCCCAGCAAGAATGAGCGAAACAAAAAGTATGACATCTTTTTTTGAATGTACATTGAGGAATTTCTTTTCCATAACATTTATCATTTAGATTTATAACAAATTATTATTCAGATAGTTTTCTTGCATAGCAAGACAAAGCATATCCCCCAAAATAGATTGGGAGAAACACTTAAAAAGCTATTTATAACAACTCGCTAAATGATAAGCTTACCAAAACTAATCAACTTATGAACAGCTTTGATAATGTAGGAATGAATTAAAATGGATTTGTGCTGCACCGAATGGCATATACCATCATTTTTTGTTTTTCCTTGCTTTGAGATATCAACATGATAACGATGCAGATTTTGTTGACGTTGAGATTGTTGATTAAATCGGATTGAGCTATTAAATAGCACCCTGCGAGGCAAAACAACATTTGAATCCGATATAGGATTTTCAAAATTACAATCGGCAATTAATACAGATGAATGGGTTTCCGAAAATGGGTTTGTTTGCAACACCTCATCCGCAGTATTCGAACAAAAAAGCATTGCAACAATAAATGCCATTAAGTATTTCAACCAACCATTCACGCGCATATTTCTGTTAGATATTAAATCTGCCGACAAATGTAGTTAATATATTTCGGATAACAAAATAATGTTCGAATCATTATTTCTTCTACTTTCGTTAGATTTTTCCAGAGATAATTCCTAACTTTGCACCCAAAGTGTGAATATTATAAACATTTTAATAAAATAGAGACTATGACAATTGATCAATTCAACTTTGCCGGTAAGAAGGCATTTGTCCGCGTGGACTTCAATGTGCCATTGGACGAGAATTTCAACATTACAGACGACACTCGTATCCGTGCCGCATTGCCTACTTTGAAAAAGATTTTGGCCGATGGCGGTAGCTTGATTATTGGTTCGCACTTGGGTCGTCCAAAAGGTGTAGCTGAAAAGTTCTCTTTGAAGCACATTTTGAACCACGTATCTGAAAAGCTCGGTGTAGAAGTGCAATTTGCTAATGACTGCATGGGTGAAGAAGCTGCTCAAAAATCGGCTGCTTTGAAACCAGGCGAAGCTTTGTTGCTTGAAAACCTCCGCTTCTATGCAGAAGAAGAAGGTAAGCCACGTGGTTTGGCCGAAGATGCTACCGACGAAGAAAAGAAAGCTGCTAAAGCTGCTGTGAAGGAAAGCCAAAAGGAATTTACCAAGAAATTGGCTTCATATGCTGATTGCTATGTAAACGACGCATTCGGTACTGCTCACCGCGCACACGCATCTACAGCGCTTATCGCTGCTTACTTCGACAAGGACAACAAGATGTTCGGTTACTTAATGGAAAAAGAAGTGAAGGCTGTTGATAAAGTATTGAACGACATTCAACGTCCATTCACCGCTATCATGGGTGGTTCGAAAGTTTCTTCTAAAATTGAAATCATAGAAAACTTGTTGAACAAGGTAGATAACCTTATCATTGCTGGTGGTATGACATATACTTTCATGAAAGCTCAAGGCGGTAATGTAGGTCTTTCTATTTGCGAAACTGACAAACTTGACCTCGCTTTGGATTTGATGAAGAAGGCTGAAGAAAAGGGTGTAAAATTGGTATTGGCTACAGATGCAAAGGTGGCCGATGCATTCAGCAACGATGCTAACACTCAATTCTGCCCATCGAACGATATTCCTGATGGTTGGGAAGGTCTTGACATTGGTCCTAAGACAATGGAAACTTTTGCTAACGTAATCAAAGAAAGCAAGACAATCCTTTGGAATGGCCCAACAGGTGTATTCGAATTTGACAACTTCACTGCTGGTTCACGTGCAGTAGGTGAAGCTATCGTTGAAGCTACTAAGAATGGTGCCTTCTCGCTTGTAGGTGGTGGCGACTCTGTAGCTTGCGTTAACAAATTCGGTTTGGCTAGTGGCGTATCATACGTTTCAACTGGTGGTGGTGCTTTGCTCGAAGCTATCGAAGGTAAAGTATTGCCAGGTATTGCAGCTATCAACGAATAATAAACATTTTATTTATAAAAGCAGCTCTCTTTTGAGGGCTGCTTTCTTTTTATCACCCCCATATGCGTAAACTAATCCTTTTACTCCTCGGCTTGTGCTACGGAATGACACAAGCACAAACTGCACAAAAAACAACATTCGGCGGATACGTCATTGGCAAAGCTAG
>JAFYML010000148.1 GCA_017556595.1 Bacteroides sp. | reverse complement strand
TAGAAAAGGTCAACATAATCCAAGTTCATACGACGAAGGCTTTGGTCTAAACTTGAAATCAAATATTTTCTTGAACCCCAATCACCATAAGGACCGTCCCACATTAGATAACCTGCTTTGGTTGAGATGAACAACTCGTCACGATAGGGTTTTAACGATTTATTGATAATTTGTCCAAAGGTCTCTTCTGCCGAACCAGCCGAAGGGCCGTAATTGTTGGCCAAGTCAAAATGGGTTATTCCATTGTCGAAAGCGTGATGCACGATGTCGAACGAACGTTGCAACGGATCTACATCACCAAAGTTATGCCCAAATCCCAAAGAAATTGCCGGTAACAAAATACCACTTCGTCCACAACGACGAAACTTCATTGTTCCGTCATATCTAGTCCCACTGGGAGAATAATTCTGATTTGCCATACTATTAAATATATAGATGATGCAAATGTAAATAAAAATAAATTCATAAACAATAGAATGCTAAAACGATACAATCATCAGTTAAAATAATACAATTATTTGATTAAATAAAAACAATCGTTACCTTTGCAAAATGATACTTTTTTAGCACTACTATGGGAAACCAAAACTACATAATGCGGGAGATTACTCCCCTATCGGAACGTGATTGTTTCTACATTGCCAATCGCCACAAAACAGAATTTACCTATCCAATACATTGCCATGTAGAGTGCGAATTGAATTTTACGGAGCATGCAGCCGGCGTGAAACGAGTGGTAGGCGATTCTTCGGAAGTAATTGGCGATTACGATTTAGTCTTAATTACAGGTAAAGAATTGGAGCACGTTTGGGAGCATCACGAATGCAAATCGAAGGATATTCGAGAAATCACCATTCACTTCTCACCCGACTTCTTCCCAAAAGAATTGGTTAACAAAAGCCAGTTCGACACAATCCGACGCATGTTAGAAAAGGCACAACGCGGATTAGCATTCCCCATGCAAGCCATTATGAAAGTGTATAATCGTTTGGATAAGTTGGCCTTCGAGGAACAAGGATTCTATTCCGTAATCCATTTCATGAGCATTCTTTACGACCTTTCCCTTTACGATGATGCCAAGGTGCTTTCCAGTTCATCGTTTGCCAAAATAGACACTTACTCTGATAGTCGTCGCGTACAAAAAGTGCAGCGATACATAACAGATCACTATCAAGAAGAGATTCGTTTGAATACCCTTGCCGATATGGTGGGCATGACACCGGTTTCATTCAGCCGTTTCTTCCGCTTACGCACTGGACGAACCCTATCCGAATATATTATAGACATCCGTTTAGGTTCGGCCACTCGCTTGTTGGTCGATTCACAACGCACCATTGCCGAGATATGTTATGAGTGCGGATTCAACAACCTTTCCAATTTCAACCGCATGTTCAAACGCAAAAAAGGGTGTTCGCCCAAAGAATTTCGCGACAACTATAGGAAAAAGAAGATTCTTATTTGATAAGAAACTATCAGTTTTGCATCATTAAAAGCATTAACTTTGCATTCATTCACCTATCAACAAAAGAATATTCAATAAACAAATGAAGCGTTTTTTTTACATCGCACTATCAGTAATCCTACTCGTAGCATGTACCTCCAAACAAAGTTTTAACCCTTTCATCGAGGTAAATGCCGATGGGCAATTCATACGCAATGGTCAACCCTACTACTTCGTAGGCACAAACTTTTGGTATGGAGCTATCCTTGGTTCTGAGGGGCAAGGTGGGAACCGCGAACGCCTACACCAAGAGCTCGATTTCTTAAAAAGCATCGGTATAGATAACCTCCGTGTATTGGTGGGCGGAGATGGCGAAAACGGAATACCTACACGCATACAACCTTCGCTGCAAACAGCACCAGGGGTTTACAACGATACCATTCTTGATGGACTGGACTATTTTATGAACGAGTTGAAGAAGCGCGACATGACGGCCGTACTCTACCTGAACAACTCATGGGAATGGAGCGGTGGCTATTCGCTCTACTTGCAATGGAGCGGACATGGGCAAGCCGTTGTTCCCGCAATCGATGGTTGGCCGGCATACATGGACTATGTCAAGCAATTTGTTCTGTCGGATAGTGCCAAAACCTTGTTTGCCAATCATGTGGATTATATCATCAAACGAACCAACCGCTATAACGGATTAAGATATATCGACGACCCCACTTTAATGTCATGGCAAATTGGTAACGAGCCACGTGCTTTCTCGGAAGAGGGAAAGGAACCTTTTGCTGCTTGGTTGGCAGAGGTAGCTATGCAAATCAAGACACTCGACCCTAATCACATGGTTTCAGTGGGTAGTGAAGGAAAACATGGATGCGAACAAGACATCGACTTATACGAAAGAATCCATGCCGACGCCAATATCGACTACATGAATATCCACTTATGGCCCTATAATTGGGGATGGGTTAAGGAAGATAGCCTGTTAGAGATGCTTCCACAAACCAAAATCAATACAAAGAAATACATTGACGAGCACCTTGTTTTAGCCAAGAAATACAAGAAACCGGTAGTAATGGAAGAATTTGGTTTCCCACGCGATGGCTTTCAATTCACCAAAGAGAGTAGCACCCAAGCACGCGATGAGTTCTACCGTTATGTATTCGATTTGATTCGCCAAGACCGCGAACAAGGCGGCCTGTTTGCCGGATGTAATTTCTGGGCATGGGGTGGCTTTGCCAACCATACACCCGGACATACCTATTGGGAAGCATGGGACGACTACATGGGCGACCCCGCACAAGAGCAACAGGGCCTAAACTCTGTATTTGCTTGCGATAGCACCACCATTGCTATCATAAAATCGGAAAACGAAAAACTAAAATAATCTTATCCATCATGAAAACAAGAAATTTACTCTTAGCAGGCCTTTGTGCATTGGCCACAGCTTGTACAACAACCAGTGAAAAACCGCTTGCCATTGAACAAATCAAATTAAACCAAGTAGGATACTACCCTACCCAAGAGAAAGTGGCAATATTGGACAATTGCGAAGCCGACGAATTTGCAATTATAGACGCTGTAAGCCAACAAAAGATATTTGTAGGCAAACCACAAAAGAACAGCGCATGCGAATGGTCGGACAAAACACGCTATACACTCGACTTCAGCATGGTGACAATGCCCGGTAAGTATAGAATAGAAGTTGGCGATATGGCAATGCCTTTCGAGATCAAGGAAAAGGTTTGGAAGCCCGTAGCCGATGCTGCACTGAAAGCATTTTACTACCAACGCACCGGTATGCCCATCGAAGAGCAATATGCCGGTAAATGGCATCGCCCAATGGGACATCCCGACGACAAAGCCATGATTCACCCCAATGCGGCCAGCAAAAATCGTCCGGCAGGTACCATTATCTCATCGCCAAAAGGTTGGTATGATGCAGGCGATTATAATAAGTATATCGTAAACTCTGGCTTTAGCATTGGATTGATGCAAGCCATCTACCTCTATTTCCCGGAATATTTTGCCAAGCAAAACGTGAACATCCCCGAAAGCGGCAACTCGACCCCCGACTTCTTGGACGAAATGCACTACAACTTGGATTGGATGCTCACCATGCAAGACCCTGCCGATGGTGGTGTTTACCATAAACTCACTACCCCTTCGTTCGAAGGCTTCATTATGCCTACCGAGTGCCAACAACAACGCTATGCCGTGTTTAAAAGTGTAACAGCCACCCTCGACTTTGCTGCTGTTATGGCACAATCGGCCGGCATCTTTGCCAACTACGAAACCGACTATCCCGGCTTTGCCAAGAAAGCTATCGAAGCTGCAGAGAAGGCATACGCATGGGCACAAAAGCATCCGGATGCCTTCTACCGCCAAGACCTACTGAACAAACAGTTCGAACCTGCTGTAGTGACCGGAGCCTATGGCGATGGAAGCGCCAAGGATGAATTCTTCTGGGCAGCAAGCGAACTCTATTGGGCTACCGGCAAAGCCGTTTATGGCAAAGAAGCCATAAAGTATGCACCCGAAACATTCACCACACCAAGCTGGGGTAATGTAGCTTCGCTTGGTACCTTTGCATGGTTGAAACCTGGCAGCAATTTGGATGATAAAGACCTTATCAAAATGGCCGAACAACAATGGACAAACTTGCAAAACTATTGCGAAGAAGCCATTAAAGGTGCCGACAACAATGCTTTCCACGCACCTTATGGCGATAGCCCAAGAGACTTCTTCTGGGGATGCTTGGCCGAAGGCGGTTGCAACCAAGCCATCTCATTGATTGTAGGTTATGGTTTGACCGGCAAGAAAGCATACTTGGAGAATGCTTATCGTAATGCCGACTATATCCTTGGTCGTAACGCTACCGGCTACTGCTACGTAACAGGTTTTGGCGTAAAGAGCCCAATGAATCCACACCATCGTTTGGCTGGTGCCGACAACATAGAAGAGCCACTTCCCGGATTCTTGGTGGGCGGTCCTAACCCTGGCCAACAAGACAAGAACGATGGCGCAGTCTATACCAGCAACCTCCCCGACGAATCATATTCGGATGTACTAGAGTCGTATGCATCGAACGAAATTGCCATCAACTGGAATGCAGCTTTAGTAGCTATGATTAGTGCATTGGACGCTTTAGCCCAATAAGATAACACCTACACTTACAAAAAGTCCCGCTCAATGCGGGATTTTTTTGTATATATCTGTATTGTTAGCACTAAAAAACGCCCCTTTCGGGATGATTTTAAGGAATAATCTTTAAAATTGTACCCGAAAGGGATTATTTACGCTTTATTATACGTTAATTGTACCCGAAAGGGATAAAACCAAATCAATATGAGATTAGAAGAATACATTCGTAACAAACGTAAATTGCATAATTTGACACAACAAGAATTGGCCGAAAGGAGTGGTGTTGGCTATCGATTTATTAGAGAATTAGAAAACGGGAAACCTACCGTAAGAATGGACAAGGTAAACCAAGTGCTAAGTTTGTTTGGTGAAGAACTTCAACCTGTTAAAATCGCTAATAAATGAAACGTGCTAAGATTTATATTGATGATGTTTTTTGTGGCATCTTGACAGAAGCCCCCGATGGCTATTATTTTAAATATGATGAGCAATATATGCTTTCACCCAATGCAAAAGCTTTAAGTCCTACTATGCCATTTCAAACAGAAGAATATGAGAAAGAAATGATGTTTCCGGTATTCGATGGATTAATTCCCGAGGGGTGGATGTTGGATATTGTGCATAACACATGGAAAATAGATCCGCGTGATCGTATGAGTTTGCTATTGGCTTGTTGTAAAGATTGTATTGGAAATATTAGTGTAAGAGGTTATGATGAATGATTCTAATAATAAATGTTTGTGCTGTTATAAGGAGCTGAAAAAGGGAGAAAAAGATTATCATACTTCTTGCGCACTTAAATTGTTTGGAAGTAAAGTTGCTCCAATATTACCTTATACAAGAGACAATATAGACCAATTGGCACTTGAAGTATTGAAATCAAGTACTTCGGTTACGGGCGTTCAGGCAAAACTATCATTAGATATCAATCGGGGAGAAAAGAACGAACCGGATAGACTTACCATTGTTGGGTTATGGGGAAACTACATCTTAAAGCCACAAAGCCCAATATTTACATCCATGCCAGAGTTGGAAGATCTCACAATGAAAATGGCTGAAGTGGCAAAGATAGAAACGGCCACACATAGTCTAATTAGGATGGCTGACAACGAATTGGCATACATAACACAACGAATGGATAGGAAAAGCGATGGTTCAAAATGTTCAATGTTGGATATGTGTCAATTAAGCAATCGGCTGACAGAGCATAAATACCGCGGAGCTTATACGCAACTGGCCGATATTATTAATAAATATTCCGCTACCCCGATGTTAGACATACAACGTTTTTGGGAAATAGTTATCTTTTCGTGGATTACGGGTAATTCGGATATGCATTGCAAGAAGTTTTCCCTCCTTTATAAAGAGAGAATAGGATATACGCTTTCTCCTGCATACGACCTACTTGCTGTTATATTGACGAGTATCGAAGATAACGATGAATTGGCTATGCCACTAACAGGATATGGCATAGACGATACCCAAAACATTAGCGATATCGATAAAACAGCATTTATTGCGGCAATGGCAATTAATGGAATCGAAGAAAAAATAGCAAATAAGCTCATTGAAAAACTCGTAAAGAACAAAAGCAAATGGATAGAATTAATAAATAATTCCTTCCTTTCAATGGAGTTGAAAGAGGCATATACAAACCTCATTACAGAAAGAATCAATAAGCTATTAATTGCTTAAAACAACGTTGTTCCTATTATGTAGGGACGTAGCGTGCTGCATCTTTCAAGGTAAATACTTACAATATATTAATTTTTTTCTATAGCAATGCAAAGATGAGAGTATCACAGAGCCTATTTCAGTCATATACTGAGATAGGCTCGATGATATACTGAGCCTATCTCTGTCATATACTGATCCTACCCCCTCTCAGAATAGCTTCTGAAAGGGGGTAGGCATTATTATTCAAACACACGAATATTATTTTACAAAACAGGTCATTACTTGTAGGGACGTAGCGTGCTGCGTCCGCCTGATGATTGTTTACTTTATGTTCTCACGGACGCTGCACGCAACGTCCCTACTTTTATCCTTTGTGCTTACCGGACGCAATGCGTTGCGCCCCTACAAATCAATCATAAATCAACCTACTCTTTTCTAATAATCTCTGCCGGATTTACTTGAGTGATGCGGTAAATACGGAATGCTACGGTGAAGGCAATGATTAAGGTGATGCCAAGGAAGATGCAAGCATAGAATAAGACTCCGGCATCGGCAAAGATGGCATAGCTGGAGCTATACTCGCGGATGATGAAGGCCACAATAGGGAATGCCAATATGGCCGTAACCAGCAACAACCAAATGTAAAGACGGGCAAAGATGAAAGCTATTTGCTTGATGCCGGCACCATTCACCTTGCGGATGGCCATCTCCTTGCGACGATATTCTGTATCAAGGGTAATGGCGGCATAAACACCCAACAAAACAATGAGCAACGAAACAATAGAGAAGAACCCTACGATGCCGCGCAGTTCGAATTCCATAGATTGATGTTGCTTAATGTCGTCCATCAACGTATTGATACGGATTTCCACATTCTCGGGCAAGCGTTCGCGAAGTACTTTCTCCAATCCTTCGCCCACACGTTTCTTCTGTCCCGGCTCACACTTCACATAGCAATGATAAGTTTCCTCTTCGGTCAACATCCTGAAAACACAAACATCTTGCAAGTAGCGATCCGACATTTTTTGTACGGATTGCATCAACGGTTGGCACACACCGGTTACAACAAAGCCATTTTCGTCCCAATCGTATAGCATTTCTCCCAACATCGGCTTCTCCATCATCTCCTCGAAACCTTTGCTGATAACCATTTCGTTGTCGGTCTTAGAGGCTACACCGGATATGATGGGAATGTTCATAAACTCAAAGAAATCGGGATGGATATATACTATTGTTGTCCCCTTAATATAATCTCTGTTTCTTCCCGGCTGCGTAAAGACACTGGTACTTGTCACACCCGACAAATAGCCTTCATACGTGGGGAGCAATGCTTTTACACCCGGCACCTTGCCCAATGCGGCTATCAAATCCATACGTTCCGCTTGACTGAGGAAGGTATATTCCAACAAGGGGATGCTATAAATTTCCTCTTTTTCTTCGGTAGAGAGTGTTCCAAGCAATGTGTTCGACGATTTTTGTGCCTGCAAGAAAAGTATTATGGTGAGCGATACAAATATCCAACAGATGAAGAGTTGGATGCCCAACAATGTGTTGCGAATGCGATGTTTGCCATATACGCCACCACCACCGGCCAATCCGCGTTGAATGTTGATGCGTTGCACTTTCCATATCACAACAGCAGCGGCTATCATGCAGCAGATTAAAAGGGCCAAAAGGTAGCCCCCTGCTTGCCACATCATGGTGACGTGTTCAATAGTCAAGGAAATGTAGGATAGATTAATGGTGAGGAAAGGAGCTGTTATCTCCATAAGCATCATACATAGCAGCCCCGATAGCGACAACAATAAAACCGATTGCACAACGAGCATTGTCCAGAGTTGCCAACTGCGTGCTCCACTCACTCGTCGCAAACTGTATTCGCGAATACGGGTAACGAACGAACCCGTTAGGAAGTGGAAGAAATTGAGCATACCCACCAACAGAATCAAGACACCGGCTATCAAGGTGATGAGTGCAAAATAAGGAGCCTCCGAATTTTCCCAAAACAGTTCGTCGTATGGAAGGGCTATAATCTGTACATTTTCTCCAAAATAGTTACCTTCCAATTTGCGTTCTTGCACCTCTTGGCAAAACGCTTCACGCGAAATACCCTCTTGCAGCAACGCATAAGTGCATCCGCTGGCCATGGAATGTTTAAAAGAGCAGTTCAAGATTCCTTCGCTATCGTTCAGCACCCACGCTTGCACGTTTCTCAAGAAGTTCAAGCTGTTGTTTAGGGGTATGTCCTCTACCACGCCTTGAATGGTATAGGCTATGCCGCCTGTTCGGGGTGTTGTGTCGGGCGAAGTCATCAACTTATGTGTCAACATCATCTGTTTACCTATGGCTTGGCTTGCCTCGCCAAAGATGCGCTCGGCTGTCGATTCGGACAATAGGATGGAGTTGGGCGCATGGACCGCTTGTTCCCACGAACCGAACAACACCTTTGGGGTGAACACCCGTTGAAAGGCCGAATCGGTTTCCGACATCAACAACGTGTAGGGCAGTATCTTCCCCTCCGACACCTCGATGTTGTATGTGCGATTATCTGCAAAGTTACAATACACATAGGTCTCTACTCCGGAAATACCAAATTTTTTCAGGTCGTCGGAGAAGTCGCAAAAGGTGTATCCTCTACGTCCGTTTGTTTCCGATTCGGTTGTTAGTTGCACAATGCGGCTTCTGTTTTCGAAACACTCGTCCGTGCTATAGATATAGCGCGTAATGTATAAACAGATACTGAAGCAGAAGAGTGCCACCGATAGCCCCAACACAGCAATGATATTCTGTGTCTTGTATTTCATAATGCAGCGCCAGGCGGTGATGATATAGTGTAAAATCATAATTCAAAATTCAAAATTCATAATTCATAATTAACTACTCTTTTCTAATAATCTCTGCCGGATTTACTTGAGTGATGCGGTAAATGCGGAAGGCTACGGTGAAGGCAATGATGACTGACAGTCCTACAAAGATGCCGGTATAGAACAAGAAACCGGTATCTATAAAGATGGCATAGGAAGTCTTTATCATGTTAATAATCACCGCAACGATAGGGAAGGCTACAGCTGCCGTAATCAGTAACAACCAGATGTAAAGGCGGACAAAGATGAAAGCAATCTGCTTCACTCCGGCCCCATTCACCTTACGGATGGCCATCTCCTTGCGGCGATATTCCGTGTCGAGGGTAATGGCCGAATAGATGCCAAGCAACGAAATGACGATAGCCACCAATGCCATGAAGCCTACTATGCCTTGCAGCTTGAACTCGAAGGATTGTATCTCCTTGATGTCGTCCATTAGGGTATGGAAAGGCACTTCAACACTTTCGGGCAACTGCTGACGGAAGTAAGCTCGCAACGATGCTTCGGCTTTCTTCTTTTCACCGGGATGGCACTTCACGTAGCAATGAGCAATGTAGTAACTGAAATCTTCGGCAAGGAAGGCATAGCCATCCACATCGCTTTGATAGCAACTGGTGATAAAGGGTTCTGTAATGCCCACTACGGTGTGTATGCCTCTGTCGTCATAGAAACTCTTTCCTGTCATTTCGCTTTGGTAGAACTTCTCTATGGTAGCATCCATCAACATATCGGTTGGGCCCTCAATGTCCTTTCCGTTTATGATGTCTATCTGCATAAAGTTGCAGAAGTTGGGCGTAACGCTATACAAAGGTATGTTCATGGCCGATTCCGGGTTGTCCTTTTCGCTATACAACAGATTGCCCGAAACACCTTGTGTATAGGGAATATCGGCAATCAGTACATCCTTTACTCCCGGCAGGTTGCGCATACCTTCTATAAAGGTACGTTTGGCCGGTGTTTCCATGAAGCTGAAGTTCATCGGGAAACTGAATATCTCTTCTTTCTCTTCTACGGTCAGTGTGCTGAATATGGTCTTGGCACTCTTGTCGGCCTGCAAGTAGAGGGTAACAGCCAACGATATGAATATCCAGCAGATGAAGAGTTGGATGCCAAGCAGCACGTTGCGCAAACGATGCTTGCCATACACACCACCACCGCCTGCAATACCCTTCAGTATGGTGATGCGACGAACCTTCCACACAATGCCCCATGCCGCCAGCATGCAAAGCAACAGCAAGCCCACTAAGTAGCCGCCGGTCTGTTTCAGCAGGGTGAGGTAATCCACATCGAAACGGAACTGATAGAAATCCATCTTCAACTTCGATGCCGATAGTTCCATAAACAGGCCGGTAAAGGCTCCGCACACCAAGATGAGCAATGCCGATTGCACACTGAGCATGCTCCACAAGTGGCGACCATGCGCACCATTCACGCTTCGCAAGCTATACTCGCGGATACGTGTCAGGTAGCTACCCGTCAGGAAGTGGAAGAAGTTGAGCAAGCCCACCAACAGAATCAGGATACCGGCAACGAAAGCTACGTCAGCGGTTATCGAAATGCCGGAAGTCTTTATTATCACTTCACCCAAAGGGTTGGCGCAAATATCCCAATCATTGCCCCATAGGTTCACAGTGAGATGATTATCTTTCAGGGTTTGGAAGAAATCTTTCATTTTAACTTCCTTCTTCAGCAAAGCATATAGCATGGTGCCGGTCATCCCCGGTCGTTGGAATCCTTCGCGCAAACGGCCTTCGCTATCGTTCATCACCCATGCATCGAACGATTTCAAGAACTCAAGGCTGTTGTTTTCCGAAATATCCTTGGCTACCGCCTGTATGGTATAGGCAATGCCACCGTTTCGTGGCGTGCTTTCGGGCGATGAAATGATTCGTTCCGTCAGTATCAGCTGTTTGCCGATGGCCGGATGCACATCGCCAAATAGCTTCTTTGCACAACTTTCGGACAGCACAATGGCGTTGGGCGTATTGGCCGCCACCTCCCACGAACCGCTCACCACTTCGGGTGTGAACACCGTCTGGTAGGCACTATCCACCTCTATTGTCAATAAGGTATAGGGCAGTTGTTTGCCGTTTACCTCTACGCTATAGTCGCGGTCG
>JAFYML010000147.1 GCA_017556595.1 Bacteroides sp. | reverse complement strand
TTTTACTTGCAAAAGAAATCCACAGTTAATGATTAAAGATCTGAGTGGAGCAAAAGTTAGCTTTAACATTACTCTAAAAAACGGTAAAAATCGTAGACAAGCATTTAATATCAAGCGTGTTGCGGAATAATCATATCAATAATAATCATTTTTTGTAGCCATTTGTAAGAAATGATTCTCATATTGTTAGAAGAAGATTGCTATTGAAATTGGTATGGTTTAGTTTGCTTAATATAGAGTGAACTAAACTAAACCTACTTGCCGATGCAAAAGTGTTTGAATATATTGCCAAGTACTTCTTCTACTCCGATTTCGCCACCGACGATTTCGGCAAGGTGGTAGAGGCATTCGCGAAGGTCTTGACTGACGAAGTCGCCAGAGAGTTGCATTTGCAAACCATCTTGTACGCGGTGGATAGATTCGAGGGCGCGTGTTAGGGCTTCGTAATGGCGTATATTGGTGACAATGACATCGTTTTGCGACACTTCGGGTAGGGCAGCGGTTTTTACTAAAAGGGTTTCTAATTCGTTTAGGCCATCGCGTGTTTTAGCAGATAGGAATAGTTTGTGAGTTTCTATATCGCTAAAGGATTGGCTTAGTGCTTGGCGCATTTCTGAAGTTAGTTTGTCCGCTTTATTGAATAGTATGATAAGTTGCTTTCCTTCGCAAATGGGTAAGATTTCGCTTTTCAATGTTTCGGCATCTTGGCTGTTGGTAGAGTCAATCATCCAAAGGATAATCTCAGCCTGGTTCATCTTTTGGTAGGTACGCTCGATACCGATACTTTCTACTACATCGGTGGTTTGGCGGATACCGGCAGTGTCGATGAAACGGAAGGTGATGCCTTGAAGGTTGATAGTATCTTCAATCACATCGCGTGTAGTGCCGTGTATGTCGCTAACAATGGCTTTTTCTTCGTTCAGCAAAGCATTGAGTAGGGTGGATTTGCCGGCATTGGTTTCGCCTATGATGGCTACAGGTACACCGTTTTTAATGGCATTGCCTACTGAAAAAGAGTTGGCCAAACGACTAACGGTCAGCTCGATGTCATTAGCTATTTGGGTAAGTTCGCTACGGTCTGCAAACTCTAATTCTTCGTGGTCGCTAAAGTCGAGTTCAAGTTCCATTAATGAGGTGAGGTGTAGTAACTTGTCGCGCAGTTGGGAGAGTTCTTTGCTGAAACCACCTCGCATTTGGTTCATGGCTAAACGATGGGTTGCTGCAGAACTTGAGGCGATAAGGTCGGCCACGGCCTCGGCTTGACTTAAATCCATCTTGCCATTGAGAAAGGCGCGTTGGGTGTATTCGCCTGGTTCGGCTAAACGACATCCATTGGCTATGAGCAAGTGGATAACTTTTTGCAAAATGTATGATGAACCATGACAAGAGATTTCCACACTATCTTCACCGGTGTAAGAGTGGGGAGCACGGAAAAGTGATACCAATACTTCGTCGATAATTTCGCCTTCGGGAGAATGAATCTTTCCAAATACTAACTTATAAGCTGCATATTGGTTAAGCGGTTTGCCGCTTGCTGGATGGAAAATTGATGTGGTGGCAGCAATGGCTTGAGGACCACTGATGCGGATTACTCCGATGGCTCCACCTTGTGCGGTGGCAATGGCGCAGATAGTATCTTGTTGGCTCATTTTGTACGTTTCAGATGTTTAGAATGGTACAAAGATAAGACTTTCTGATTAAAAAATGGAATAAATGCATGGACTTACAAATATTTTTACTACATTTGCTCACAACTAAACAAAACTAATGATGAAACATAATTCTAATACAACTCATCAAAACGTTCCAGAAGCCCTACAGAAAGAGGTAGAGCTGTATCGTCGTATTATTGAGGCGTTGTCGGATTTTGTCTTTATCTTTGATGAGGATTTCGTTATTCACGATGTGATTATGGCATCTTCGGCTGTGTTGCTACACTCGAAGGAGGAATTGATAGGCATTGATGCACATCATATTTATTCGCCAGAAGTTTCAGATTTGTTTGTTTCGAATATTCGTGCTTGTCTGCAAGATAACCAACAAAAAGAGATTGAATATCCGTTGGAAGCTGATGGGGAGACTTATTACTTCCAAGCACGTATTGCTCCTTATGACGGCAAAAAGGTGCTTGCATTGATTCATGATATTACGGGTAGAGTAATGAGCTACAATGCATTGCTTAATACCAAGCAAAAGGCCGATGAGGCAGATAAGATGAAAACAATCTTCTTGTCGAACATGAGTCATGAGATACGTACACCACTGAATGCTATTATTGGCTTTTCGGATGTGTTGGCTGTTACGGAAGATCCACAAGAACGTGCTTTGTATCAAGGTATTGTTCACAAGAATACGAAACTGTTGTTGCAATTGGTTGAGTCGATGCTCGAGTTGTCGCGCATTGATTCGGGCGAGAAAGATTTGCAATTTGAGCCTTGCTTACTGAACGAATTGGTGCAGGATTCTAACCTAATGTTGGGTATGGTTATGCCCGAGGGTGTAGAGTTTATAATTGATGTACCGAAGGATGCGGTTTGGCAAAAGACGGATAAATATGCTGTGAAACAAATTGTTTCGAACTTCATAACGAATGCCATTAAGAATACTGTCAAGGGCTCGATAACGGTGAAGTTGGAGGCCAACGAGGAGTGGTCGAAGATTTCGGTTATTGATACCGGATGTGGCATTCCCAAAGATAAACTTTCTTCTATCTTTAACCGATTTGAGAAACTTGACGACTTTAAACAAGGGGTAGGATTGGGCCTCTCTTTGTGTCAAAGTATGGCTAAACGATTGAATGGTTGTATTAGCGTTGAGTCGGAAGTAGGTGTTGGTAGTACGTTCAGTGTGTTGCTACAACGCAACGAACAGCAAAAGGCAGTGAAGCGAGCTAATGCAAAAAAACGTGTCTTGTTGGTGGATGAATCGGAATTGACGAAAGAGCATGTTGAGGAGGCCTTGGGAAGTAAATTTGAGGTATTATGGGCATATAACTCTGCTGAAGCAGAAAACTTCTTGAGTTACGAGAACCTCGACTTGTTGTTGATTGATATGAACTTTGTTGATAACCAAACACCGGTAGAGTTAATCGTAAAAGCGCGTACGCAATTGATTCCTATTCCTGTGATTGCAGTTACAGGCCAATTGCAATACTCTGAACAGCAACGGGCGCGTCATGCGGGATGTGGACATATCTTAAGCAAACCATATGCGGCTGAACAGTTGAAAGGTATTGTTATGGTGGCATTGAAAGATAAATGATTTACCTATATACATATAAAGAAGGCGCTTCAAATTGAAGCGCCTTCTTTATTCTAGATATGTTTCTTTAGATACGTTCAAGGACGGTTTTTATCAACATTTCGATGCTGTTCTTGTAGGTAGTGTTTGCCTCACCGGCATAGCGATTGGCTACTACCATGCATACGGTGGTGGCACGATGGCCTAACAAACGGCTTAATCCGGCTACGGCCGAACTTTCCATTTCGAAATTGGTGATGCGAAGGTCGTTGAATGCAAACTGCTCAATCTTTTGGTTCTGTTGTGGGTCCGCTAACGGAATGCGTAACTCGCGACCTTGTGGCCCATAGAAACCACCTGCAGCAATGGTTATACCTCGTACCATGTCGCTACCGGCAATGCGGTCGGCCAATTCTTGATGGGCGTTGATAACGTAAGGATGGGCAATGCATTGGTTGCCTGTCCAACCCATGTGACGAATGAAGGCAGCTTCCAAGTCGAGGTCGCACACTTCGTTGCGGCCGGCATAGAAATTGAGCAATCCATCGAAACCGATGCTCTTCTCCGAGCAGATAAAACTTCCTAATGGTGTAAAGGGTTGTAGGCCTCCACAAGTACCAATCCGAACTATCTCCAACGAACGAAGTTGCGGTTTGACTGTACGTGTAGCAAAGTCAATGTTGCTCAATGCATCAAGTTCGTTCAAAACGATGTCAATATTGTCGCATCCGATACCGGTTGAAACAACACTGATGCGTTTCCCATTATAGGTTCCTGTAATGGTGCGAAATTCACGATTCTCTACCTTGCATTCTATTTCATCAAAGTATGTGGCTACCAAATCTACACGCCCTGGATCGCCTACAAGGATTACTTTGTCGGCCAATTGTTCGGGTGTTAAATGTAGGTGGAATATAGTACCATCTTCGTTGATAATCAATTCGGAAGGAGGAAATATCTTGCTCATATAGTTTGTTTTAAGTAATTATTTACTTAGTGGTTGAGAGTTATTGCTGCCTGGCTTGGCTATGGTTTCGCGCATAGAAGTATCGGCTTCGATGTTCTTCATGCGGTAGTAATCCATAATGCCTAAGTTTCCGCTACGGAAGGCTTCGGCCATTGCTTTTGGCACTTCGGCTTCGGCTTCAATTACCTTGGCGCGTGCTTCTTGTGCTTTGGCTTTCATCTCTTGTTCGCTTGCTACGGCCATTGCGCGACGTTCTTCGGCTTTGGCTTGTGCAATGTTCTTGTCGGCATTGGCTTGGTCTATTTGCAATGCAGCACCAATGTTTTTACCTATGTCGATATCGGCAATATCAATCGAAAGGATTTCGAATGCAGTACCAGCATCGAGACCTTTGCGAAGCACCAACTTAGAGATAGAATCGGGATTTTCGAGTACCGATTTATGGTTTTCGCTCGAACCGATAGAAGATACAATACCT
>JAFYML010000146.1 GCA_017556595.1 Bacteroides sp. | reverse complement strand
CGACTACATCGTATCAATTAAAGGATACGCTTCGCCCGAAGGTAATGCAGAATTCAATCAAAAGCTATCTACCATGCGCGCCAATGCTGTAAAAGATATACTTGTAAAACAATATGGTATTGATGCATCA
This sequence comes from Bacteroides sp., assembly GCA_017556595.1. Taxonomy (GTDB): domain Bacteria; phylum Bacteroidota; class Bacteroidia; order Bacteroidales; family Bacteroidaceae; genus Bacteroides. The sequence goes on along the minus strand of JAFYML010000146.1, from coordinate 6,300 downwards.
CGCATCATTACGCAAGGCGAAGGTGTAGGTAATATGTTCAGCGAACCTGCATGGAACCGCATCTCCATCATCACTATAGAGGGAACCGATTAACATCCAAACATTCGCGAACCAGCCGACGGGTTGGTCGATTAGATAGGGTACGGACTAAATGGATAAAACCAAATAGTCTGTACCCACTTTTTTATATAAATATTGTTAGTATAATCAATTAAAAGTTAGTACATTTGCAGCAAAATAACACGATAACAACCTCACAAAAATGAGAAACACCCTTTTATTTATAATGCTTTGGGCATCATTCGTTTGTCACGCCCAATCATATAAACTTTTTACAACCGACGAAGAACTGTCAAGTAGTTTGATAAATCACATCTACCAAGATTCGAATGGCATGATCTGGGTAGCGACCGAAGATGGCCTGAACCGCTACGATGGTGCTAAATTCACGACCTACAAACATAATCCGGAAGATGCACACTCGCTATCGCACAACTACGTCAGACGCATTTTTGAAGATAGCAAAGGACATATCTATATCGGTACGCACAACGGTGTTCAAGTGTACAATCCGGCAACCGATACGTTCAGCGGAAAAGCCATTCTGGAAAACGACAGACCATACAATCAAAGCATCACCGACATTATAGAACGAAACAATGGTGAGGTTTGGGTTGCCGGTACTCGCACCGGTAAGATAGAAATCGATGGGGATAATCTCCGATTAACCTACCTATCCATACACCCCACGAACTACACTTCCGACTACATGTTCGAAGACAATGAAAACAACATCTACATCAGTAATGGAGATGAAAGTATTTATTGTGCCAAAGAGGATAAGCAAGCAAAAGTGTACCTCACCAACCAAAAGCGAGTTACCGTAATCGACCTGTTTCAAGACTCCCAAAAGAACATCTATATCGCTACCATAGGCGACAAGGGCTTGATGAAGCTGAACAAGGAAACCAACGAGTTTGAATTTATCCCCAACAAACAACACCCGAAATTGGCTATTCGTAGCATTTGCCAAGTAAATGATGAAGAGCTATACATCGGCACCGACGGCAATGGCGTAAAGGTTTACAACATCAACACCGGCGAAATGACAGATTTTGTTTTCGAGAATTGCAATTTCAATTCAAGCACCCTAAAAGTACACGCCATTCTTAAGGATAATTTTGGTAATTTATGGTTCGGACTCTACCAAAAAGGAGTTATCATGCTGCCCGTTACGCAAACAGGCTTTAAGTATTATGGTCATCGCTCGGCCGAGAAGAATGTTATCGGTTCAGCCGCTATCACTTCACTATGTCGCGACTACCAAGGAACGCTTTGGATTGGAACCGACAACGATGGTATCTACACGCTGAACAAAGAGGGTAAACCCCAAAACCACTTCGCTACATCTAACTCCACAGGAAACATTCCACCTATTATTTTGAAACTTTACGAGGATTCCGACCATAACATGTGGATAGGTTCCTACATCAACGGATTGGGAAAACTGAACCGTCAAACCGGTGTATGTACTCCACAAAACAAATTGGTGGACCAAAACGGCAAGTACGTGCAACATGTTTACGACTTAGTGGAAGATAGCAACCGACGATTGTGGATTGCTACACTAGGCAATGGTTTGTACTATTACGACATGAACAAGCAGACATTCGAATACGATACCCTTTTAAACAAGAACCTGAACAAATGGGTAGGTTGCCTATTGTATAGCAAAAATAACAACACACTGTTTGCCGGCACATACAATGGGTTGTTCTATATCAACTTCAAAGACAACAACCCCATACCAAAAGAGTTGATGCATCGCCACATCATACTATGCATACACCAAGACAAAAAAGGATATATATGGATTGGCAGTTCCGATGGATTGGGACGATGGAACCCCGTAAGCGGTGAATTGCAAATGTTTACTACCAAAGACGGGCTACCTAGCAACACCATTTATGGCATACAAAGCGACCACTTGGACAATCTTTGGATAAGTACCAATGCCGGTTTGTCGCACTACATCGCAGAACGCGACTACTTCAAAAACTACTATGTTGATGACGGATTGCAAGGTAATGAGTTCTACAAAAATGCCTCCATGAAAGATGAAGATGGTGTGATTTGGTTTGGCGGCACACAGGGTATCACCTACTTCAACCCGAACGAAATTCAAAGCACAGCACGCAAATGGGACATTCGTATTACCGACTTTTACCTTCACAACACACCTGTCAGAAAAGGAATGATGGGCGATGCAAAGAAAGATATTATTGATTGTCCGGTATTCGAAGCTAAAGAGTTTCATTTATGCCACAATCAAAACCACTTCAGCATTGAGTTCTCACCCATACAATACAATGCACCCGAAGGTATTACCTATAGCTATACCTTAGGTACCGGTGAAAGTACAAAATGGACAACCCTACCCGAAGGATTGAATCGCATCTACTTCAATGACATGAAGCCCGGTACCTATCACCTGCAAGTGCGTGCGCAAGACAATAATAAAATGAGCAACACATGTACGGCCACCATATACATCAAGCCGGCTTGGTATGCTTCTGCATGGGCGCAAGCGCTCTATGCACTCGTTGTACTGACCACTATCATCAGCCTTATCTACCTAAACAAAAAGGCACAAAAAAGAAAAGAAGAGATGCTCGAGCACATGCATGCCGAACAACTGAACGAAGCAAAGCTGCAATTCTTCATAAACATCTCGCACGAGATACGAACACCGATGTCGCTCATCATTAGCCCACTACAAAAGTTAATGGAGAAAGACAACGATACTGGCCGAAACAAGATATATCAAACCATCTATCGCAACTCGGAACGTATCTTACACCTTATCAACCAACTGCTAGATATTCGTAAGATAGACAAGGGACAAATGAAATTGACCTTCAAAGAGACTGAGATTACCCGATTCTTGCAAAACATTTATGATTCATTCTACGAATTGGCCGTAATCAAGAAGATTGATTTCCAATTTATATCGCCAAAAGATAAAGCTTTGAAACTTTGGATAGATCCTGATAACTTCGATAAGATTATTGTAAACTTGCTTTCCAATGCATTTAAATTCACACCCGAAGAAGGGAAAATCAGCATCGAGCTGCAAGAGATAGCCGACAACCAAGTAGAAATAACTATTTGCGATACAGGCATCGGAATCAAAGACGAAGACAAGAAAAATATCTTCAATCGTTTCTATCAAGCAAGTAATAATCCGAATAGTTCACCAGGAACAGGAGTAGGATTGCACTTGACACAAGCACTCGTCGAATTGCATCATGGAACAATTGCTGTAGCCGACAATATTGAAGGAAGCGGATGTCGATTCACTATCAAATTACCATTAGGCAATGCCCACCTTCTTCCTGAAGAACAAGTAACTACGGCAACTAAAGAAAATACACTCCCCATCACGGAAACAGCGCCTCACCTACTCCTTGACAACATTACCAACGAAAACATCAACGAGCGCATTCGTACTTCACAACAAAACATCTTGTTGGTAGAGGATGATTCTGAAATTCGTCAATACATTCACGAAGAGTTGTCGCCATACTACAACATCAAAGAGTGTAGCAATGGTAAAGAAGCGTTGGAAGTATTATTTAATCAATCAATTGATTTGGTTATCAGCGATGTGATGATGCCCGAAATGGATGGTATGACACTATGCCACAAGATAAAGAATAACATCAATTTGAACCATATTCCTATTGTCTTGCTCACAGCGAAAGTACGAGACGAAGACCACTTGGAAGCATTGGAAAACAATGCCGATGCCTACATCACCAAGCCATTCAATATGGAGATTCTGAAGAAAACAGTCAAGAGTTTGCTCGTTGTACGCGAACAACTAAAAAACAAACTTAGCGGTCAGCAAAGTCAAGAAGACAAGATTGAAAAATTGTTCATGCCATCGCACAACGACAAGTTAATGGAACGTATCATGAAGTACATTAACCAGAACATCAGCAATCCTAATTTGACCGTTAACCAAATTGCCGACGAAGTGGGCTTAAGCCGTGTTCACTTGAACCGTAAGATGAAGGAATTTACCAACCAAACTACTCGCGACTTCATCCGCAATGTTCGCCTAAAACAAGCTACTTATCTGCTATTGGAGAAGAAGCACACCATTGTTGATATAGCCGAAATGGTAGGATTCCTCAATGCAAGCAGTTTCACTGTTGCTTTCAAAGAATTATATGGCATGTCGCCTACTGAATATGCCAAGAAGAATGGGTAAATAGTGCCAAATATTCCATCGTTTTTAAGACAAACACACCTTTGGAAGGAATTAAGCTCAAGGCTTTCAAAACAAAGCATTTAGAGTTTCCATAAATTTCCACGTATGGAAACGCGCGTTTCCACGTTAGGGAACAAGAGTTTCCTTATAAGGGAACGACCGTTTCCACGTTAGGAAACGCAAGCTACAATTAACCTACTACCCCACCTAAAGGTACTATTGGCTTCAACTCCTTTTATCAACCCAACTATTTCGCTTGCGATTGTGAAAATATGATAAAAGCTTAACCCGAACTAAAAGTTGAAAAATAAAAAAAGAGCCTGCATCAATGATGCAGGCTCTAATATTTAACGATAAAAGTTTATCGACTAATTGAATTATTCAGCAGAAGCTACCCAACCACCATATACTTGAGTCATTTGATCATTTACATCAAGTACACTTTGTGGAATTGGCCAATATTCGTGCTTATTAGAAACGAATTGAATAGTTATGTTCTTAATATCTTTCCATGGATGACGAACTTCGTAAACCAACTTGTGAGGCTTAGTACCACCTGAAGTCCAGTATTCATCGAATTGATAAGGAATGTTGTCAAGAACCTTGTCGTAGCATTGCTTAGCAATACCCCAACGAACGATGTCATGCCAACGGCAACCTTCGAACCAAAGTTCGTATTGCTTTTCGTCTTGAAGTACTTGGAGGTTAACTGATTCTGAAACAGGTGCACCAGCACGTTGTTGAACCTTGTTGATGTACTTCTTTGCTTCAGCAGGAGCTTCTGTCAAGCAAGCTTCAGCATAAATCAAGTAAGCTTCAGCCAAACGAGCAATACACAAGTTTGTGTTGTTACAGTTGTCACCTACAGAAAGGTCAACATCGTTTGGATGACACATCATCTTAACTTCCATCACATCACTGCGAGCGAACGAACCATTAGAGTTGTTGATACCGCGCTTTGCATCGAATTGTTTTTGTTCAAGAGTTGTGCAAGTTGCATCGCTACCCCAACCACAAAGTTCTTCATCATAGAAGAATTCGTCTGAAGTAAGGAATGTAGCTTTACGACGGTAGCTATCACCTTCGTTAGCCAACATCTTGTGAGCAAATTCATGGTTGATAGAGCCACCACCCCAACCACCGGTTGAGCAGATTTGTGGGTTCATACCACCACCTACGATATCGTCACCACGCCAGTTAAGTACGTTGGCAACCATCCAACGACCACGTTGAATACTACCACCCCAAGTACCACCGATAGCAGTGTTAGTAGAATAGTTGAATTCGAAGATTTTTTCTTCACAACCATCACCTTCAATGTGGAAAAGGTCACGGAAACGTTCACCTGGAACGAGGTCGTAATTAGAAGATTCAACAAGCGGTTTCATGATGCTTACAACGTTTTCATTGTTACCTGCAAAAAGAGCAGACTTACCACCTACGAAGCGAGCAAAACCTTGAGTCACGCGCCAAGCACCTTCTTTGTCGTCTTTACCATTACGTTGAGGAAGGTCTGCGATAGCCTCATAACACTCTTCATAACACCAATCAAATATAGCCTTTTGTGATTCGGCATTTACAGGTTTGTCGTCAACGATGAGGTGATCAACCAATGGTGGACGATAGTAAACTTGTGCAGCCAACATGTGTGCCCATGCACGCATTACTCTTGCTTCAGCAACAGCTTGTTTCTTGATAGGAGTATCAGCCTTATCACCACCGAAATAGTTGATTACCAAGTTAGCAGAGTAGATAGCTTTATAAATGTGATTATAAAGTACACTGATAGGAGCAGAGCTGGCATCGTAGTTAAATTCATTAACCACACGGAAGTCTGCGTGGTCGTTAGTATCACCACCTGCAGCGAATACGTCGTCAGCCGAGTAGTTCAAACCCATGATATAGGCATTCCAAATACCTTCTGTACCGCCAATTTCACCAATATAAGTAGCATACATAGCAGTTACAGCCGATTGAGCATCTGCATCAGTCTTATAGAAAGTGTCTGTACTACTTGTTGCTTT
>JAFYML010000145.1 GCA_017556595.1 Bacteroides sp. | reverse complement strand
TGCCTATTTAGCTAAGCAAGCCTATGATTTGTTGCAAAACAATGTAAAAGAGGCAAGTGTAATGTTTGTCGATAACGTATTTACCCTTGATTATGAAGTGGTAAAGAAATTGGATTTGGAAACCTCAAAAATAGACGAACCAATTAAGTGGGTAAACCGCACCCCCTCTTTCTACGAAACATATAAGTTGCAAATATTAGCTACGATAACCATCATCATCGTTTTGTTTATCGGTTTAGCGGTATCGTTATATTTCTATCTACGCGCTCATCGCTTGATGGGAAAGCTACGCCAATCTACACGCGACTTGATTATAGCAAAGGAGAAAGCCGAAGAATCAAATCGCTTGAAGACGGCTTTTGTTGCAAACGTCAGTCATGAAATTCGAACACCATTAAATGCAATTATCGGCTTTACCGATATTGTGATTTCCCACGATAGTTCGCCCGAAGAGCAGAAGGTTTATTTCGATGTCATCAAACGAAACTCGGATATGTTGCTAAAATTGATTAACGACATCTTGAATATATCGCAATTGGAAGCCGAATCGTTGCAATTCAATAAACAATCTATGGATGTCGTTGAATTGTGCAACCAACTATTAATCTCATCCAAAGCAAAATGCAATTCGGAAAATGAGTTTGAACTACAAACCAACGAAACTCGCCTGATGATGGAAATAGATATTTATCATTTCCAACAAGTGTTGCTTAACCTACTTTCGAATGCCGATAAATTTACCGAAAAAGGTACTATTAAGCTACACATAGTAGCCGAACCGAACGAAGTGAAATTTATGGTAAAAGATACCGGTTGCGGCATTCCTTTGGAGATGCAGACAAAGATTTTCGAACGATTTGTTAAGGTGGATGAATACAAACAAGGTTCAGGTTTAGGACTTTCTATTTGTCAACTCACGGTAGAAAAGTGGGGTGGTAAGATTTGGGTTGACCCAACTTATACCGCTGGTACATGTGTCATCTTTACCCATCCTTTATAAACACAAAGTACATATTACAAAATGAGAACATTATCGATAGCATTATCACTCTTTTTACTCCTATTTATCTCTGTTTCTTGCACTTCCCATCAGCGAGAGGTGTCTATTAAAATTGTGCAAACCAGCGATATACATGGCCATTTCTTCCCTTATGATTACATGAAGAATCAGCCAATATCAGGTAGCTTTGCGCGAATCCACTCCTATTTGCAAGCACAAAGAGCCGAGTATGGAGACAAGTTGTTGCTATTCGAAAATGGCGATTTGCTACAAGGACAACCCACGGTTTATTATTATAATTTTATCGATACATTATCAACGCATTTGGGCGCTGAGGTATTGAATTACATGAAGTTCGATGCGGCAAATGTAGGTAATCATGATATCGAAACCGGGCGTGCAGTGTTCGAGCGTTGGGCATCCGATTGCAATTTCCCGGTATTGGGTGCTAATATAATCGATAAATCCACGGAAAAACCATTTTTCGAACCTTATGCCGTTTACGAACGCGATGGTGTGAAGATAGCCGTATTAGGTATGATTACCCCTGCTATACCTATATGGTTGGTCGAAACACTTTGGCAAGGATTGCGCTTCGATGATATGGAAACGTCTGCCCGTCATTGGATGGAGGTAATTCGTAAAAAAGAGAATCCCGATGTCGTTATAGGCCTTTTCCATGCCGGACAAAATGCGCAAACATTGGGCGATATATATCGCGAAAATGCATCGGTAGAGGTTGCGGTGAATGTACCAGGATTTGATGTTGTATTGATGGGACACGACCATACACTCGAATCGCGCAAAGTAGCTAATGTGCAAGGCGATTCGGTATTGCTACTCAATCCGGCTCATTTAGGTAATTATGTGGCGGAAGTTGAGCTGACCGTAATTAAGAAAGGAAAAAAACTAATTGATAAAATTGTAAAAGGCGACTTGGTATCGATGGACGATTACGATGTGTCTAAGGCGTTTGTAGATGAATTTAAGGACGAAGAAAGCATTGTTACCGAATTCGTTTCCAATAAGATAGGGAATATCTCGCAAACAATTACTACGCGTGATGCCTATTTTGGTCCTTCTGCTTTTGTCGATTTAATCCACTCTTTGCAAATGGAGATAAGTGGGGCGCAAATTTCATTGGCCGCACCATTATCGTTCGATGCTTCCATTGCGCAAGGCGATATTACCGTTGGCGATATGTTCAACCTATACAAGTACGAAAACATGCTTTACACCATGCGCTTACAAGGGAAAGAGTTGAAAAACTTGCTCGAAATGTCGTATGCACTTTGGACAAACCAAATGACCTCTCCATCCGACCATTTGCTGCTATTAAAGAAAGAAGCATATCAAGGTAAAGAGCGTTATCGCTTCCTAAATAGTAGCTTTAATTATGATTCGGCTGCTGGTATTATCTATACGGTAGATGTAACAAAGCCGGAAGGCGAGAAGGTTACGATTTATCGTTTAGCCGATGGCACTCCATTCGACGAAGAAACCTATTATACGGTAGCTATGAATTCGTATCGTGGTAACGGCGGTGGTGAGTTGATAACCAAAGGTGCCGGCTTGTCGAAAGACGAATTGCAAAGCCGTATTTTGACGGCTACTACCAAAGATTTACGTTACTATTTAATGGAGTATATCCAAGAACATCAACACATAACTCCTCGTGCGTTTAATCAATGGAAATTCATCCCCGAAGATTGGACGAAAGAGGCTGCTAAACGCGATTATCAGTTGATGTTCAACGAATAGCGTCTGCTATTTTTTGATGAATCTCCTCTTTGGGTAAAAAGTTGCTATTATCGTCGAAGCAATCTATTTGTATAAAGTCGTCTTGCTCGTTCAATAGCTTGCAATATTCATTATATACGTTGCGTTGGAAGTGCAACGAAGCTTCGTGAATATCTTGCTTGCCATTCAGATAATCGCGGTCATTACCTGTGCGTGCATTGCTCAACGATTTCTCTACATGGCTGAATGGTACATTCAAAAAGAAATTTCTATCGGGATGGGGTAGCAGGTTGGTGTTGAATTCATAGTCGAGAATCCACTCCTTCAATCGTGTTTTCTCTGCTTCATCATCCAACTTTGCGCATTGGAAAGCAATGTTCGAATATACATAGCGATCGGCCAAGACGCAATAGCCTTCGGCAAGCCATCCTTTGATGGTGCTGATATGCTCCATGCGGTCACCGGCAAATAGTAAAGCTACCAATTTAGGATGCACTTGCTCTAATGTGCCAAACTCACCACGTAAAAACTCGGCAATCAACGTGCCATACACGCCTTGGTTCAACATGGGGAAGTGGATATATTTATAGGCTACGCCTTGTTTGTCGCATAGATTTTTTAGCAATTCCAATTGGGTAGATTTTCCGCATCCGTCCAACCCTTCGATAACAAAAAACTTTCCTTGCATATTATATAATAGGTTATATGAATTTTAACTCCCTTTCAATCACAATATCCCTGCGCGTACTCGGCTCAAGGTTTCGGGCGACATGAGCAAGTACGATGCAATGTGTGCTAATGGTGCTCGTTTCACAATCTCCGGATGTTCGCGCCACAAGCGTTCGTAGCGTTCGTGTGCTGTTTCAAAGCGCCATCCGTCGGCTTTCTTTTGTGATGTAATGAGCGAATACTCCAAAATCTTTCGATAGAAGATGTTTATTTCCCACGATTTTTCGGCCGCTTCGAGCAATGCTTTGTAGGGTAGGTAGTAAAGCACACAATCTTCAATGGCTTCGGCAAGTAAGTGTGTTGGTTCTTGCTTCAATGTGCTTTCTAGGCAGATGACAATGCATCCTTCGTACGAGAAATGTTCGGTTACATCTTTCTTGTTTTTGAAATAGTATTGTCTCACCATTCCTTTACCCACAAGAATCATGTGTGTGCATACCTGTCCATCGACAATCAATTGCTCGCCCTTCTTTGCTTCGCGACGAATAACAAGGCTTTCGATTATTTGTCGAGCCTCTTCGCTCATTTCTGGGTATTGCGATTGTACCGTTAATCCTATGGTTTCTTTCAGTAGTGTGTCCATAAAACAGATATTCTTTTGAAATATGCTGCAAAGTTACGTCTTTTTTATGAAAATCTCTACGAAAGATTTGCATAGTTTAAAAGTTTACCCTACATTTGCACCGCATTTCAGAGGAAATGCAGGATTAATACTGGTAAAGGAAGTTTGGGTGAGTGGCTGAAACCACCAGTTTGCTAAACTGACGTACGGGTAACCGTACCGGGGGTTCGAATCCCCCAGCTTCCGCAAAAGCCTTGCAAGTATCTTG
>JAFYML010000144.1 GCA_017556595.1 Bacteroides sp. | reverse complement strand
GGTGTAGAGTACTTCTTCCTTTCGCCCGAAGAGTTTCGTCAACGCATAGCAAACGACGAATTCTTAGAGTATGAAGAGGTATATGAAGATCGCTTCTACGGCACTTTGAAAGCACAAGTTGAACGCCAATTAGAGGCCGGACAAAACGTTGTGTTCGATGTTGATGTTGTGGGCGGATGCAACATAAAGCAATTTTATGGCGAACGTGCATTGTCCATCTTCATTCAACCACCCTCAATCGAAGCACTTCGTCAACGCCTTGAAGGACGCGGCACAGATACTCCTGAAGTAATCGAAGATCGTTTGGCAAAAGCCTCTTATGAGTTGACCTTTGCACCAAAGTTCGATAAAGTGATTGTAAACGACGATTTGGAAAAGGCGCAAGCCGAAACATTGGAGGTATTAAAAGAATTTCTCAACGCATGAAGAAACTCAAGATAACCGTTGTGCGCAAAGTGTGTCATCAAGATTTGATTGACAAATACGAAAATCCTATCGAGCATGCTTGCGACATGGAGGAAGGCCAAACATTCATCACCAACGGGTGGGAGAAACCCAAAGGCTTTTGCGAAAGTGCATGGCAAACCATCTCACCCTTCGCTATGGGCTTGGCTCATGGTGCTACCAATTTTTACGATGGGTGGATGAAGAATCCTCGTTCGGTTATGCTATCGTGCAACGACGGCTTTCGCCCGGTGAGTTTTTTAGTTGAAGTTATTGAAACAGAAAAAGAATAAGTATGCAAATCGGAATATTCAGCGGCTCGTTTAATCCTATACACGTCGGACATTTGGCGTTGGCCAATTACCTTTGCGAATACGAAGGTTTGGACGAAGTGTGGTTTGTGGTAAGCCCATGCAATCCTTTCAAGCAAGGCAACCGCTTGATGCCCGATGAACTTCGTTTGCAATTGGTGCAGATGGCCATTGCCGATTATCCAAAGTTTCGTGCAAGCGACGTTGAGTTTTCACTTCCTCGTCCCTCATACACCATTAACACGCTGAATGAGTTGAAACGACAATATCCCGAACATACCTTCCATTTGATAATGGGAAGTGATAACTGGCCAGGTTTTCCGCGTTGGTATAAATCGGAAGAGATACTTGCTCAACATGGCTTGTTGATATATCCTCGCCCGGGTTATCCAATTGATGCAAACGCATTGCCAAGTGGTGTGCGTATGGTCGATTCGCCCGTGTTAGAGGTTAGTTCAACCTTCATCCGCGAGTCGTTATCACAAGGCAAGGATATCCGTTTCTTCCTTCCCGAAGGCATATACCAAGAATTATTGAAACATAAAAACGACATACCCGACTAAACGAATGACTATTACCCAACTGAGACAACGTTACGAAAAGCATCCGAATATTGAAGCGCTCAATCGGATATTAGACGACCCCACTTTAAAACACTTTTATTGTGGCGGCTTGTCTGCTTCTTCGTCTTCCTTATTGGCCAGTGTGCTGATAAGCAAGGAGAAGCATCCGTTTGTTTTCATCTTGGGTAACTTGGAAGAAGCGGGTTATTTCTATCACGATTTAGTGCAATTGTTGGGCGAAGAGAAGGTGCTGTTTTTCCCTTCGTCGTTTCGTCGTGCTATCAAATATGGTCAGAAAGATGCTGCTAATGAGATTCTTCGCACCGAAGTGCTAAGTCGTCTTCAGAAGCAAGAAAAGGGATTGTGCATTGTGACTTATCCCGATGCACTTGCCGAAAAAGTGGTTTCTCAACAAGAGTTGCAAGAGAAAACCTTGAAGCTTTTCCAAGGCGATAGGGTAGATATGCAATTTGTGGTAGATGTGTTGCGCGAATTCAACTTCGAGTATGTGGATTATGTCTATGAGCCAGGACAATATGCTGTTCGTGGTAGTATTATCGACGTATTCTCGTTTTCATCGGAGTATCCCTACCGAATCGATTTCTTTGGCGATGAGATAGAGAGCTTGCGCACCTTCGAAGTGCAATCGCAACTATCGAAAGAGAAGCGCAACGATGTAGTGATTGTACCCGACCTTAGTCGAGGTTTAAGCAAACAAGGCGGTAACCTCATCTCTTTCCTCGATTTTCTCTCGGCCGATACGATACTTGCCATGCGCGATTTCCTTTGGTTGCGCGAACGCATACAAACGGTACACGATGAGGCTTTGACACAACAAGCCATCCAATCGAATGCTACCGAAGATGAACTTCCGCTTTCGTTAGAAGGCAAACTGATTGATGGAGGCGAATTCTCTCTTCGTGCGCTCGATTTTCGCCGATTAGAGTTTGGTACCCACCCAGTAGGTTCGGTGGATGCACAGATTACGTTCGGCACATCTACGCAACCTATTTGGCACAAGAACTTCGATTTAGTGGCCGATAGCTTCAAAAATTTCCTTTCTGAAGGATACGAATTGTACATCTGTAGTGATAGTCACAAACAGATTGAGCGCATTCGTGCTATCTTTGAGGATAGGGGAGATGATATCCATTTCGAGGCTGTTGATAAAACCCTTCACGAAGGATTTGTTGACCATACTTTGCGCTTGTGTGTATTTACCGATCATCAGTTATTCGATCGCTTCCATAAATACAATTTGAAGAGCGACAAGGCACGAAGTGGTAAAGTTGCGCTATCCTTGAAAGAGTTAAATCAATTCACGCCTGGCGATTATGTAGTGCATACCGATCATGGGGTAGGTAAGTTTGCCGGTTTGGTGCGCATCCCCAATGGCAATACTACACAAGAGGTAATGAAACTCTTGTTTCGCAACGACGATGTTGTGTTTGTCTCTATCCACTCTTTGCACAAAGTTTCGAAGTATAAAGGAAAAGATGGCGAAGCACCTAATTTAAATAAGTTAGGCACCGGTGCATGGGAAAAGCTAAAAGAAAAGACAAAGAAAAAAATTAAGGATATAGCGCGCGATTTGATTCTACTTTACTCAAAACGTCGCGAAGAAAAGGGCTTCCAATTTAGCCCCGATAGC
>JAFYML010000143.1 GCA_017556595.1 Bacteroides sp. | reverse complement strand
CCATCAATACGGTAGCTACAGGCTTAAATGCCACGCGGAAGTAGATGTCCTCGCCGTTGCTGATGCCACCTTGTATGCCACCCGAGCGATTGGTGCGAAGTGCAATCTTTCCTTCGTTGTTATAGAAAATATCGTTTTGTTGCGAGCCGGTCATCTCCATGTTGCTGAATCCTTGCCCGTACTCAAATCCCTTTGCTGCATTAATGCTCAACATTGCACCGCCCAATGCTGCGTGCAACTTGCCAAACACCGGATTGCCCAATCCTACGGGACATCCTTTGATGACGCAACTCACCACACCACCGATGGTGTCGCCCGCCGCCTTCACTTCGGCAATGCGTGCCGCCATCTCTTCTGCTTTTTGTGGGTCGGGACAACGCACCGCGTTGCTTTCTGTCAGTGTTAAGTCGTAAGCAGTGTAGTCGCCCTCCAAGCAGATGCTACCTACTTGCGAAGTATAGGCCATAACCTCGATGCCCCATTGCTTTAGGACTAATTTAGCCAACGCACCACCCACCACACGGCTGATGGTTTCGCGTGCCGACGAACGTCCTCCACCGCGATGGTCGCGCAAACCATATTTTGTTGTATAAGTATAGTCGGCATGCGATGGACGAAACAGCTCTTTCATGTTGTCGTAATCGTTCGAATGTTGATTCTCGTTGCGCACGATAAATCCGATAGGACATCCCGTTGATACCCCCTCGAAGATACCCGACAAGAACTCCACCTTGTCGCCCTCTTTGCGAGCAGTGGTCAGTGCCGATTGTCCCGGCTTGCGTCGGTCAAGTTCGGCTTGAATAAATGCTTCGTCTATGCGGATGCCGGCAGGCATACCATCAATCACTCCACCAATACCTTTGCCGTGCGATTCGCCAAAGGTTGTTAAGCGGAAAATGTTACCAAATGAGTTAAACATGTGTAGTTAATTATGAATTACGAATTGTGCATTATGAGCTAATTATGTATTAACTCTGTACTCAAAACACATACAAATATAGATAGTTTATTTCATACAGCAAAAAAAAGCCTTATCTTTGTGCCAATAAACCTTAATAAAGCAATGAACGCAGAAGAAAGAAAACAGCTAATTGCCCTTATTCAGCGCGAGGTGGTGCCTGCTATCGGATGCACCGAACCTATTGCTGTGGCCTTGTGTGTAGCCAAAGCTACCGAAGTGTTGGGCGAAACACCCGAACAAATCACCGTTAAGTTAAGCGCTAACATTTTGAAAAACGCCATGGGTGTAGGCATCCCAGGTACTGGCATGGTAGGGCTACCCATTGCAATCGCTTTGGGCGCATTGGTGGGTAAATCGGCCTATCAGCTCGAAGTGTTGAAAGATACCACCCCCGAAGCCGTAGCAAAGGGCAAGCAATTCATTGCCGAAAAGCGCATCCATATATCATTGAAGAGCGACACAACCGAAAAACTATACATCGAAGTTGCTTGTCAAGCTCACCAACAAACCGCTACCGCCATTATCGCCGGTGGACATACTGCGTTTGTGTACATCGACAAGAACAACGAAGTGCAACTCGATAAGCGTACTCCCTCTACCCAAGAGGTTAGGGAAGAGAGAATCCAACTCTCCTTGCGTAAGGTGTTCGATTTTGCCACCACCGCACCGCTCGATGAAATACGCTTCATACTCGATACCGCCAAACTGAATAAAGCAGCTGCCGAACAATCTTTCCGTGGCGAATATGGTCATGGCCTTGGCCGCCTTTTTGGCGATGGTAAAGTAAAAGGATTGATGGGCGATAATACTTTTTCGCACATTTTGGCCTATACATCTGGCGCTTGCGATGCCCGTATGGCGGGTGCCATTATCCCCGTTATGAGTAATTCGGGTAGTGGCAATCAAGGCATCTCTGCTACCATGCCGGTAGTTATCTATGCCGAAGAAAATGGTAAGAGCGAAGAAGAACTAATCCGTGCGCTCACCCTTAGCCACCTCGCCGTTATCTACATTAAGGAGAGCCTTGGCCGCCTTTCAGCTTTGTGCGGATGTGTTGTGGCTGCTACCGGTTCTAGTTGCGGCATTACCTGGCTCATGGGGGGAGGTTATGAGCAAGT
>JAFYML010000142.1 GCA_017556595.1 Bacteroides sp. | reverse complement strand
GATTTGGACCACTCAGAAAAGGAAATCAAGCAACTTCTTGCGTTGGAAATCATCAAACGCTACTACTACCAAAAAGGAGGCATCATCGAGCAGTTGAAGGACGACCCCGACTTGAAAGCCGCCATCAACGTGCTACAATCTCCCCAAGAGTACAAGCAGATACTTTCCAAGAAATAATAAAATAATCATACAATACCAATATTCATCCTTCTGTCGGCTATCGTATTAAGCATTTTAACGTAAAAGCAGGATATGGCCTTTCAAAAAAAGGTGATGACTTCTTTTCTTTCGGTATAAGCTTCGGCGGTAGAAAAAAATCACTCAATCTATTAGGGAATTATATAGAAATGGGGCGCAAAGCAAAATCATTGCTATGCGCCCCATAAACATTTTAATAAATCGTATGTAAAGGGAATTACATTCTATCGGGAACTTCGATGCCCAACAAGCCCATGCCAAGGCGAACCACTTTGGCAACGTTGGCACTCAATGCAAGACGGAACACCTTAACAGCCTCGTTCTCTTCGCGCAAGATGCTAAAGTCGTGATAGAATTGGTTGTACTCCTTCACCAAGTCGTAACAGTAGTTGGCAATGCCCGATGGGCTATAAGTAGTACCGGCTTCCTTCACCACTTCGGCAAAGTTGGCAAGCATTTGAATCAAGCCCTCTTCCTTTTCGCTGAGGTTGATACCTGTAGAAAGTGTTTCGGGGATGGCAATGCCTTGTTCGGCCGCCTTACGCAATACCGACTGGATGCGGGCGTATGTATATTGAATGAACGGACCGGTGTTGCCATTGAAGTCGATTGATTCCTTCGGGTTGAAGGTCATATTCTTACGTGCATCTACCTTGAGGATGAAGTACTTCAACGCACCCAAACCTACAATGCGTGCAATGTTGTCGGCCTCTTCTTGTGTCAGGCCATCGAGCTTACCCAATTCGTTGCTAGTTTCCTTGGCGGTAGCAATCATCTCGGCCATCAAGTCGTCGGCATCTACTACCGTACCTTCGCGACTCTTCATCTTGCCCTCGGGCAATTCCACCATACCATACGAGAAGTGTACCAATCCCTTGCCCCACTCAAAGCCAAGCTTATCGAGCAGGATAGAGAGCACTTGGAAGTGATAGTTTTGTTCATTACCAACTACATAAACCATTTTGTTGATAGGGTAGTCTTGGTAACGCAATTTAGCTGTACCGATATCTTGAGTCATATACACCGATGTGCCATCTGTGCGCAACAAGAGTTTTTCGTCCAAACCATCGGCTGTCAAGTTAGCCCAAACTGAGTTATCTGGACGGCGGTAGAAGATACCTTTTTCCAATCCTTCTTCTACTTTCGATTTTCCTTCGAGATAAGTGTCTGATTCGTAATAGATTTTGTCGAAATCAACACCCATTTTCTTGTATGTTTCATCGAATCCGGCATACACCCACTCGTTCATCTCTCTCCACAAACCACGCACTTCTGGGTCGTTTTGTTCCCATTTGAGGAGCATTGCTTGTGCCTCAACCATCAACGGAGCTTTGCGTTTAGCCTCATCTTCTTCCATACCTTGAGCCATAAGTTCTTTAACTTCAGCTTTGTAGTGTTTGTCAAACTCTACATAGTATTTACCTACAAGG
>JAFYML010000010.1 GCA_017556595.1 Bacteroides sp. | reverse complement strand
GCTAGAAAAAGCTGATTATCAAGAAAAAGTAGACAAGGCGTTGAAGAACTTCCGCCAAAATGCTCAAATGCCAGGTTTCCGTAAGGGTATGGTGCCTATGAGCTTAGTAAAGAAGATGTATGGCAAATCGGCAACTGCCGAAGAAGTGAACAAACTTCTCTCTGAGACAGTATATAAGTATATTCAAGATAACAAGGTGAACATCCTTGGCGAACCATTGCCAAACGAAGACAAGCAACCAGTGATTGACTTCGACACAATGGAAGAATTCGAATTCTTGTTCGATATCGCTTTGGCACCAGAATTCGAAACAAAAGTAACAGCAAAAGATAAGGTAGAATACTACAATATCGAGGTTACAGACGAAATGGTGAATGCGCAAGTAAGTCAATATAAGCAACGCGCCGGACAATACCAAAAGGTAGATAGCTTCCAAGGCAACGATATGTTGAAGGGTCTTTTGGCTGAGTTGGATGCAGAAGGTAATACTAAAGAAGGTGGTATTCAAGTAGAAGGTGCTGTTATGATGCCTGAATACATGAAGAATGCTGACCAAAAAGCTATCTTCAACGGTGCAAAGGTAAACGATGTATTGGTGTTCAACCCATACAACGCATGGGAAGGTAATGCAGCTGAACTCGCTTCGTTGTTGAAGATTGAAAAGGATGCTGTAGAAAATACTAAGGGTGACTTTAGCTTCCAAG
Source organism: Bacteroides sp. (assembly GCA_017556595.1). GTDB lineage: Bacteria > Bacteroidota > Bacteroidia > Bacteroidales > Bacteroidaceae > Bacteroides. The sequence continues at coordinate 2,276 of JAFYML010000010.1, read as the reverse complement.
TAGAAGAAATCACACGCTTCGTTGAAGGCGAATTGAATCAAGAAATCTTCGACCAAGTATTTGGTAAGGACGTAGTGAAGAGTGAAGAAGAATTCGTAGCTCGCGTAAAAGAAAACATCTCTAAGCAATTCGTTGCAGATAGCGACTATCGTTTCCTTATCGACTTCCGCGCTATGATGGAAAAGAAGGTTGGTAAACTTGAATTCCCTGATGCATTGCTCAAGCGCATCATGCGTTTGAACAACCCTGACAAGGACGAAAAGTTTGTAGAAGACAACTACGAAAAGAGCATCGAAGAGTTGCAATGGCACCTCATCAAGGAACAATTGGTAAAGGCAAACGATATCAAGGTTGAGCAAGAAGATGTTGCTAACATGGCAAAAGAAGCTACTCGTGCACAATTCGCTCAATATGGTATGATGAATGTACCCGATGATTTGCTTGAAAACTACTCAAAGGAAATGTTGAAGAAGAAAGAAAGCGTAGAAGGCTTGGTGAACCGAGTTATCGAAAGCAAACTTTCAGCTGCATTGAAGCAACAAGTGAAGTTGGTTGAAAAGACTATCTCTGCCGCCGATTTCAACAAATTGTTCGAGCAATAAAACATTTTAAAATACTAAACAAAAAGCAGCAAGTCATTACGATTTGCTGCTTTTTGCATATATCAAATATTGCGCCGAAAAATATTTTTCAAGAAGAGAAAAAATATTTTTCAAGTATGCTAATTTTTTGTGCGATGTTTAGAGAAAAATTATATCTTTGCATTTGCATTATAGAGAAATATAAAAAAACTGAACAATTATGAATGACTTTAAGAAATTTGCGACCAAACATTTAGGTATGAATAGCTTGGTGCTCGATGATGTAATCAAATCGCAATCAGGCTACTTAAACCCATATATATTGGAAGAACGCCAACTAAACGTTACCCAACTCGATGTGTTCTCTCGTTTGATGATGGATCGTATCATCTTCTTAGGTACACAAATCGACGATTATACAGCAAACACTTTGCAAGCTCAATTGCTTTACCTCGACTCAGTAGATCCAGGTAAGGACATCTCTATCTATATCAATTCGCCTGGTGGCTCGGTATATGCAGGATTGGGCATTTACGATACTATGCAATTTATCTCGAGCGATGTGCAAACCATCTGTACAGGTATGGCCGCTTCAATGGCTGCTGTACTATTGGTTGCAGGTACCGAAGGTAAGCGCTCGGCATTGAAGCATTCACGCGTTATGATTCATCAACCGATGGGAGGTGCCCAAGGTCAAGCATCGGATATTGAAATCACAGCTCGCGAAATACAAAAATTGAAGAAAGAACTTTATACCATCATAGCCGATCACTCGCACACTCCTTTCGATAAGGTGTGGGCCGATTCGGATCGCGATTATTGGATGACCGCGCAAGAGGCTAAAGAGTATGGTATGGTAGACGAAGTGATGATTAAGAAATAAGCATCGAAATGGCTGGACATAAGAAAAATAGATGTAGCTTTTGTGGACGAACCGAAGATGAAGTCAAGTTGCTGATAACTGGCTTGGATGGTTACATCTGCGATAGTTGTGTGAAGCAAGCAGGTGAGATTCTTAACGAAGCATTTGCTGCACAAAACAAGGCAAAAGCATCGAACTTAAATCTGGAAGAATTGCCGAAACCAACCGAAATCAAAGCTTTTCTTGATCAATATGTAATAGGACAAGACGATGCTAAACGATTCCTTTCGGTTTCTGTTTACAACCACTATAAGCGCTTGTCGCAAAAAGATAGCGGCGATGATGTGGAAATCGAAAAATCGAACATCATCATGGTGGGTAGCACAGGTACAGGTAAAACATTGCTTGCGCGTACAATAGCCAAGTTGCTAAAAGTGCCATTCACTATTGTCGATGCCACCGTGCTTACCGAAGCTGGATATGTGGGCGAAGATATTGAAAGCATTCTAACCCGCCTATTGCAAGTGGCCGATTATAATGTACCCGAAGCAGAAAAGGGTATCGTGTTTATTGACGAAATAGATAAGATTGCTCGTAAGGGTGATAATCCTTCTATTACACGCGATGTAAGCGGTGAAGGTGTGCAACAAGGATTGCTTAAACTGCTCGAAGGTTCTATTGTCAATGTACCACCGCAAGGCGGACGTAAACATCCCGATCAAAAGATGATTCCTGTTAATACCAAGAACATCCTTTTCATTTGTGGTGGTGCGTTCGATGGCATAGAGAAGAAAATTGCTCAACGATTGAATACGCATGTTGTAGGTTATAGT
>JAFYML010000141.1 GCA_017556595.1 Bacteroides sp. | reverse complement strand
GTTTGAAGTCGCAATACTTGCAATTGTCGGGGATGATGGTTTGGTAGAAGGGGGTATCTGTGTTGAATATCTCTTCTAATAATGTTTGCAAGCGCGCGCGGAAATCATCTTCGAATAGGGCGAAGTTGGTGATGGCGATTTTGTCCTTGCCTGTTCCTATGCCAATGATGGGCGAGTAGGCCTTGTCTGCTGCTTGGTGGATATAGAGCAGGGCAGGGGCTATCAGCGACGACTGTTTTCTGCACATGATGGCCGAGTAGAGGAAGGTTTGGAAAACATAGCTTGGCCTATCTTTCTTGGGGGTAAACAGGTCGGACATTTCCTTGAAATCTTTTGGCTTGCCTCCCGTTTTATAATCGAGCACACGAAGCGTATTGCCTTGCTTGTCCATGCGGTCTATGGTGCCGCCTAAGCGAATGGTAATAGGGCCTATAGCGCTGTTCAATGTGAAATCTTCGTTTACTTTTGTCTCCATGCCTTCGAGCGTGAAGGGGGCGTACTGCAGGTCGTTGCGTAGTAGTTGCTTAAGGTAATAAACAATTACTTGCGAGTTGATGAGTTGCTGGCCGTTGTACGTTGTCTTTTCGTGCTTCTTTATCTGGAAAAGCTCTTCCTTGAACGCATCGTCCACGTACTGACGTATCTTGGCTTCGTTCTTCAACAGCTCCTCGATATCGGCCTTTCTCACCTCCTTGCCATGCTCGGTCAGTTGCTTATAGATAAGTTCTGCCGAGCGGTGGAAAATGGTTCCAAATAGCTTAGAATCGATTTCGGCACTTACTTCATCGGGCACCTTCAACCCGGCTACATAGCGGAAATAGAAGCGTAGCGGACACTCTAAATAGGTGTTCAAGGCCGATGGCGAAAGTACTTGCCAATTGTTGGCATCGAGCGCATTGTAGCGTTGATGCAATAGCCGAATCATCTCTTCGCTTTTTGCTACGCTGATCTGTTTTATTTGCTCTGCTTGCTGACCGGTTTCCATGTGATAGTTTTGGATGGGGTGCGGCCATTCGGCTAATAGCTGAAGCATGAAGCGTGACATTTCGCCCCGATTCAGTCCGTCGCTACTGGTGTTATAGACCAACGTAATGTTTTCGGCACGTTGTATCAAACGGTAGAAGTAGTAGGCATACACGCAATTCTTATGCTCGATGGTGGTCATGCCAAAGCCTTTGCGCAGGTTGTAGGGGATGAAGGAGGATTCGCGCTCTTTCTTCGGTAATTTGCCTTCGTTCAGCGATAGCATGATAAGGTTCTTGAAGTCGAGGTTGCGTGTTTCGAGCAGTCCCATTATTTGCAGGCCTACTACGGGTTCGCCGTGGAAGGGCAGGCTTAGTCCTCCTATCACTCGCATGAAGAGCGAGGTGAGGGTGCGCAACTGCAACTCTATTTCGCCTGTTTCGAGAAGTGAGATTATGCGCTGGGCTTGTGTGTAGATGCTGAAAAGGGATTCGCGGAAGAGCTCTTCGTAGCTTGTCGCATCGCTGTCGGGGGTGGTGTTGGTTATCGTGTGAAGTATGTCGCGCACGGTGGTTATCCAACCGAGGTTGTCGG
>JAFYML010000140.1 GCA_017556595.1 Bacteroides sp. | reverse complement strand
TGGGACAAAGCGCTAACAACTCTTCGCACAGTGGTGCAAAATCGGCAGGTAGGGGAGTGGTGGGATAATCGGTCAATCCTAATGCTGCTGCACCATAGGGCGTACCATCGGCTGATGGACGGCCAGCACCAAGCGGCTCTTCGCCATTGAGGGTTGATAGTTCTTTCAATTTGGCTAGCAAGGTCGTTTCGTTCAAACGAGCTTCGGTGCGTACGTTCAGCAACTCAAGGTTAATCTTGTTGGTTTCCAATACATTTGCATCACCGGCTTCAAGGCGTTTGGCATACATATTGGCTAGCTCTTCGGCATTTTTCAAACGAGTGTCGAGCAAGACTTGTTGCTGATACAACATGATGATGTCCAAGCAAAGTTCTTGCGCTTGTAGTAATACTTCTTGGCGGAAGGCTTGTGCTTGAGCATCGAGCGCACTTGTGCGCAAGTGATTCATCTTTCCACGGCTAATGTATAGCGTAGGGAAGTCGAAACTTTGCGCTACAACCAATTCGCCTACTGTACGTTCACTATTCTCCGAATCCCAAAGGTGGGCATAGGTTAGTGTAGGATCGGGTAGGTTGTTATCTGCTTTGTTTTGCAACTTCTGCGAGTTGATAGCTTCGCTATTGGCTTTCAGTTGCGGATTGTTTGCCTCTATCTTGTTCAAGATTGCCTCAATAGCACCCTCTTGTGCATTGATAGTTGTTGTGGCGAACAATGCTATTAGTATCAAAAATCTTTTCATACGCTTCATTCTTTTGTCTCTTTTTTAGCAATCCAAAGATATACTATAGGTACAATAAATCCGTTGAGTAGGGTAGATGAGAGCAAACCTCCCAAAATGACTTGCGCCATAGGGCTTTGTATCTCATTGCCCGGCAAATCGCCATTCACTGCCAGTGGTATAAGGGCCAATGCTGATGTAAGGGCAGTCATCAAAATTGGATTCAAACGGTCAAGTGATCCATGCATTACGCTTTCGATAAGTGTACTTCCCCCTTCGTGTTGCAATGTTTTATAACGATTGATAAGTAGCATACCATTGCGAGTGGCAATACCAAAGAGAGAGATGAATCCGATGATGGCCGGAATACTAATCTCTCCCGAAGTAAACAATAGCGTGAATACACCACCAATCAATGCCAATGGCAGGTTGAGCAAGATAATTGCACTCTCCTTCAGGTTATGAAACTCATGATAGATGAGCAAGAAGATGACGATGATAGAGATAAACGAAGTGAACAACAATGTGCGGCTTGCAGCCTCTTCACTTTCAAATTGTCCGCCAAACTCAACATGATAACCTTCGGGTAGGGAGATTTGTGTATCGATAACCTCTTGCAAATCGTTCACTACATTGCGCAAATCTCGTCCATCCACATTGGCACTAACCACAACTTTACGTTTCACATTCTCGCGGCTAATGCTATTTGGTCCCATGGTTGAACGAATCTCTGCTACGTGGCTTAATGGAACCTGAGCACCATTGGCCGTATCAATGAGCAAGTCGGCTATGCTCTCTGATCGAGTCTT
>JAFYML010000139.1 GCA_017556595.1 Bacteroides sp. | reverse complement strand
CAATGTAGAAAGCTATATCCATGTTCGAGTCGAAGTTGTCGTACTTACCTGGTTGACCGCTTTCAGTACCCATAGCATCGTAGTCTTCGGTAGTAAGTTCGTAAGTCTTGTCGGCTACGTAGTCGGTAACAACAGCTTCCCAACCGCTACCTGTTTTCTTATAGGTATTGGTTTGTTCGTATGTAACACTATATGAATAGTATTTATAACCAATCTCTACAATCTTACCTACTGCTAAATCAGCATAATTTTCATTCAAGAAAGCGATAAGATAAGCGTCAATATCCATCTTATAATCGAAGTTATCGTACTTACCGGGTTGACCGCTTTCGGTACCCATAGCATCGTAGTCTTCGGTAGTAAGTGTATAGCTTACATCGGGTGTAACGGCTTTGAAGCCTTCGGTTATTTCGCCAAACAAAACAGAAACTTTCGCTGTCGATCCATTATCGCAATAAGGATACAACTCTTCCAACATATCGGCTACTGCACTAGTCAAAGCAGCTTTGTCCATAAAATAGCCATCAGATGGATAAGAACCTGTGAATTCACCTTCGAAGTGTACCACATCTGTACGTGTCACATCATCAAAACCAGGAAAGTGTTCTTCGTTATAATCGCAACCTGCCAAAAGAAGCAGCATTGCAAACAAACTAAAAATTATATTTTTATTCATAATCTTACTTCTTTATAGGGGTTAGAATTGGATTTTCAATCTCATGGTATAGGTAGTGCCGAAGCCATAAAGCACGCGTGTTGCTGTTTGCCAAGTGTGGTCGCTGCCATCGTAAGCATCGGCAATGTATTCTTGATTGAAGAGGTTGTTTACATTACCGCTCAAAGTAGCGCGTGTTTGTCCAAGGTCGAACGAGTAACCAGCACTAAGGTCGAATGTTGAGTATCCAGGGATTTCCCATGGCTCAGTCACTAAGTATTCCTTACCTGCGCTTGCATCACCGGCATCGATATCAAAGTCGGCATAGTTACGCGAGAAGTAGTTCCAATCCAAGCCTAAACGCAAGCCTTTCATTGGGCGAACTGTAATACCCAAAGCAGCTGTTGTTTGTGCCGAACCACCTACATGGATATTATCCATCTTGATTTTTGCACGATATTGTTCTACGTTCGACATATCGGTAACAGGAAGACCGCCAGCATATTCAAGAACTTGTCCAGTAGAGTCATAGTAGAAACCTGTAGCCAAGCCATCCCAACGCCAATCGCCCCATGAGAACATACCATTAATGCTCAACCACTTAGTTGGTTTTGCTTCAAAGTCCACTTCTACACCCATGTGGTTTGCATCAGCACCGGCCATGTTCAATGTCCATCTTTCGCCATCGCGGCTTGTACCACTATCATAAAGCGATTTGTCCATCCACTTAGTGTAGTATGCATTCACATTAGCCGAGAAGAAAGCGCTACGGAAACCATTACCAATTTCGAACGACAAAATCTTTTCGTTCTTTGCGTCGGCATTGCGTTCGTGTGAATTTTGTGAATTGATGAACGAGGTGTCGAACATCGGTGCACGGCTCACGAATCCTGCATTAGCAAATACGTTGTGATATTCGTTCAAGTTATAGTTAGCACCACCCTTAACGTTACCGCCTAAATAGTGCTTTTTCGAGCTTTCTGCATGGTCGGCATCATAATAGAAGCGGTCGTATCTCCAATAGCTTGTATTGCTCAAGCCACCGGCTACGAAAGCAGCCAACTTATCACGGTTATACTCTAATTGAGCAAAACCACCTTCGCTCAATACAAAGCCGTCGTAGTCGCGGTAGATTACATCGCCTACGCCCAACTTTTCTTTAGCAAATCCAGGATTTGATGCAGCTGCATTATTAGCCACTTTCACGCTAGTACGGTTCGAGTCAACAAAATAGCTACCGCTAAAGAGGTCGACAATGATATTTTGGTGCAACCCCTTATAATAGCGCAAATCTACACCACCATAGAAGTCGAAGTATTCACCAAACTTAGTTGTATAAGTAGAAAGCAAGCCATACCATTCGTGGTTGTTCATAGACTTAGCCATAACCATCTTCGATCCAGTAGTGCTTTCCATGTTCATGGCATCAATAGCATCATAATCGAACGTTCCATCAGCATTGCGGAAGGTTGTATTCACATATCCGTTCGATGCGCCATACCATTTACTACGGTTAGCCGAGTCGCCTGTACCGCTATAACCATTACCACGACCGATAGACATGTAAACGGCAGTACTCAAGCTGCTCTTTCCATCTATTTGCCACAAGTGGTTCAACGATATTTG
>JAFYML010000138.1 GCA_017556595.1 Bacteroides sp. | reverse complement strand
GTACGCGTAATGAGCGAGGCTACAAGCTTCCAATTCCCCGAATATACCACTACCTTCCTGACACCACAAAGCGATGCGATGATTGGTTGGAAACGCACCAAGCCAAGCTACGAAGAAGGATATAAAGTAGATGCTCCGATGAACGAGAAATCGGGATATGGACATGGTTACACCTTCCCATGCTTGTTTAAGGTGGGCGAAGATGGCTGGGTATTGGTTAGCGAAACAGATGTAGATAGCCGCTATTGTGCTTCACACTTAAGCGATGCCGTTGATGGTAAATATACCATTGCCTATCCTATGCCGGAAGAAAACAACGGATATGGTACTATCGAACCTGCTATCGCTTTGCCTGGCTCAACACCTTGGCGCACTATCACCGTGGGCGAAACATTGGCACCTATTGTAGAAACAACTATCCCTTGGGATGTAGTTGAACCACGCTATGAAAGCGAACACACTTATCAAATGGGACGCGGTACATGGAGTTGGATTCTTTGGCAAGACAATAGTATCAATTACGACGACCAAGTGAAGTATATCGACTTGGCATCGGCTATGGGATACGAATATGTGTTGGTGGACAATTGGTGGGATACCTACATTGGCCGCGAACGAATTGTTGATTTGGTGAAGTATGCCAATAGCAAGAATGTAGATGTATTCTTATGGTATAGCTCGAGCGGTTATTGGAATGATATTGAACAAGGCCCTATCAATTGTATGTCAAACTCGATTGTTCGCAAACGCGAAATGAAGTGGCTACAAAGCATTGGTGTGAAGGGTATGAAAGTAGACTTCTTCGGCGGTGATAAACAAATCACCATGCAACACTACGAAGAAATTCTTAGCGATGCCGATGATCATGGCTTAATGGTTATCTTCCACGGATGTACATTGCCTCGCGGATGGGAACGCTTGTATCCTAACTATGTAGGTAGTGAAGCTGTATTGGCCAGCGAAAACTTGATTTTCGGTCAACATGCGTGCAACATGGAGGCATTCAATGCAACACTTCACCCATTCATTCGCAACACGGTGGGATGTATGGAGTTTGGTGGCTCGTTCTTGAATCGTCGTTTGAACAAAGGAAACGATGGCGGTACACGTCGTCGCACAACCGATGTCTTCGAATTGGCAACTGCTGTACTCTTTCAAAACCCTATCCAAAACTTTGCATTGGCACCAAATAACTTGCACGATGCACCGCAAGTGGCGCTTGACTTTATGAAGCAAGTACCTACAACTTGGGACGATGTAAAACTTATCGATGGCTATCCAGGTAAGTATATCGTGTTAGCACGTCGTCATGGCGAACAATGGTATGTAGCCGCTATCAATGCTACTAAAGAACCATTGAAACTCGATTTGCAATTACCTATGTTGGCCGACAAAGAGGTGGATTTCTATAGCGATGCAAAAGATTTAGAGCCTCAAATGAAGACACAAGTGTTGAAGAAAGGACGTGCAAAACTTACTTTGCAACCTAATGGCGGTGCCGTGTGGGTGCAAACAAACAAATAAGAAAACTCATAACTTTTAAGTATGGAAAAAACTTGGCGTTGGTTTGGAAAAAACGATAAGATTACGCTCGATATGTTGCGTCAAATAGGCGTAGAGGGCATAGTAACAGCTTTGCACGCTATACCTAATGGCGAAGTTTGGACGTTGGAAGCAATTAACGACTTGAAATCGTACATCGAATCGTATGGTTTGCGATGGTCGGTAGTCGAAAGTTTGCCGGTATCTGAATCAATTAAATATGCAGGCCCCGATCGCGATGCGTTGATTGAAAATTATAAAATCAGTTTGGCTAATCTTGGACGTGCTGGTGTGAAAACTGTATGCTACAACTTTATGCCCGTAATCGATTGGATTCGTACCGATTTATATCATCCTTGGCCAGATGGAACCTCGTCGCTTTACTTCGACAAGATTCGCTTTGCCTATTTCGATTTACGCATCTTGGCACGCGAAGGTGCAGAAGCTGACTATACACAAGAGGAACTTGAACAAGTGGCGCAACTCGATGCGGTAATTACCGAGGCTGAGAAAGATGAATTGGTAGATACCATTATCGTAAAGACACAGGGTTTTGTGAATGGTAATATAAAAGAAGGTGATAAGAATCCGGTGAACATTTCCGCAACTTGTTGGCGTTGTATAAAGACATCGACCGCGATGCGTTGCGCGAAAATATGCGCTACTTCCTTGCTGCTATCATGCCCGTTTGCGAAGAGTATGGCATTAATATGTGTGTGCATCCCGATGATCCACCTTTCCAAATGCTAGGTTTGCCGCGTATTGTTACCGATGAGGCTGATATCGCATGGTTCTTGAATGCTGTAGATAATCCACATAACGGATTGACTTTCTGTGCTGGCTCACTTAGCGCCGGCGAGCATAACGATACACGCGTGTTGGCGCGTAAGTTTGCTTCTCGTACACACTTCGTTCATTTGCGTAGCACAAAGGCTTTGCCGGGTGGAAACTTTATTGAAAGTTCACACCTCGATGGTCGTGGCCATTTGATTGACCTTATCCGTATTTTCGAAGCCGAAAATCCTGCTTTGCCTATGCGTGTAGATCATGGCCGCACAATGCTTGGCGATGAAACGAAAGGATACAATCCTGGTTATTCTTTCCATGGCCGTATGTTGGCGTTGGCGCAAGTTGAAGGAATGATGGCGGTGGTACGTGATGAATTGGCGCAAAAATAATGTAGTCAATCATTATTATAATACCTTATATATAATTAGCGTGCAATTTATTTGCACGCTTTTTTTGTACAGAAAAAGGTGTATGCTAAATAACATAGTTTAGTAACACGCACCTTTTCGTTGGTCAATAACTAATTTATTCCTAATTTGCGCCCTCGTTAAAGGAAATGCAGGTTTTACCTGCTATTATTCACTTAAATCTTACAAAAACATGAAAGTATATCAGACGAATGAAATTAAGAACATTGCTTTACTTGGCAATGATGGTGCTGGAAAAACCACTCTCACTGAGGCGCTGCTCTATGAGAGTGGAATTATAAAACGTCGTGGTAGAATTACCGCAAAGAATACAGTCAGCGATTATTTCCCGGTGGAACAAGAGTATGGCTATTCTGTGTTTTCCACCGTTTTCCATGTTGAATGGAATGGTAAGAAGTTGAACATTATCGACTGTCCGGGTAGTGACGACTTCGTTGGTGCAGCTATGACCGCATTGAACGTAACCGATACAGCTATCTTGTTGTTGAATGGTCAATATGGTCCTGAAGTAGGTACACAAAACCACTTCCGCTACACTGAAAAATTGGGTAAGCCAGTTATTTTCTTGGTAAACCAATTGGATAACGAAAAGTGCGACTACGATTTGATATTGGAACAATTGAGAAACAACTACGGCTCAAAGGTTGTGCCCGTACAATATCCTTTAGCAACAGGTCCTAACTTCAATTCTTTGATTGACGTATTGTTGATGAAGAAATATTCTTGGGGCCCAGATGGCGGTGCACCTACTATCGAAGATATTCCTGCAGAAGAACTTGATAAAGCTACCGAATGGCATAAGGCATTGGTAGAAGCAGCTGCTGAACACGATGAAGGTTTGATGGAAAAATTCTTCGAACAAGAATCATTGACCGAAGACGAAATGCGTGAAGGTATCCGCAAGGGTCTTGCTGCACGTGGTATGTTCCCTGTATTCTGCGTTTGTGCAGGTAAGGATATGGGTGTTCGTCGTTTGATGGAATTCTTGGGTAACGTAGTTCCATTCGTAGATGAAATGCCTAACGTTCACAATACTCGTGGTGAAGTGGTTAATCCTAATGTTAATGCTCCAACTTCTCTCTACTTCTTTAAGACAGCAGTTGAACCACACATTGGTGATGTTCAATATTTCAAAGTGATGAGCGGTAAGGTTCACGAAGGTGAAGACTTTACAAATGCTGATCGTGGTTCGAAAGAACGCATTGCTCAAATCTACGCTTGTGCAGGTGCAAACCGTATTAAGGTAGAAGAAATGGTAGCAGGTGATATCGGTTGTACCGTGAAATTGAAAGATGTACATACTGGTAACACATTGAATGGTAAGGGTACAGAAAATCGTTTCAACTTTATCAAATATCCTAATCCTAAGTATTCACGTGCAATTAAGCCGGTAAACGAAGCCGATACTGAAAAGATGATGGCTATCTTGAATCGTATGCGCGAAGAAGATCCAACATGGGTAGTGGAACAAAGTAAGGAATTGCGTCAAACTATCGTTCACGGTCAAGGTGAATTCCACTTGCGTACATTGAAGTGGCGTATGGAAAACAATGAAAAGTTGATGATTAAGTTCGAAGAACCACGCATTCCATATCGTGAAACTATTACTAAGGCTGCTCGTGCCGACTATCGTCATAAGAAACAATCGGGTGGTGCTGGACAATTTGGTGAAGTACACCTCATTGTAGAACCATACTACGAAGGAATGCCAATGCCTGATACTTATCGTTTCAACGGACAAGAATTCAAGATGAACGTGAAGGGTACCGAAGAAATTCCATTGGAATGGGGTGGTAAACTTGTGTTCGTAAATAGTGTAGTAGGTGGTGCTATTGATACACGCTTTATGCCTGCTATCTTGAAGGGCGTTATGTCACGTATGGAACAAGGCCCATTGACAGGTTCATATGCTCGCGATGTACGCGTGATTGTTTACGATGGTAAGATGCACCCAGTAGATTCAAATGAAATCTCGTTCATGCTTGCCGGACGTAACGCATTTAGCGAAGCCTTCAAGAATGCTGGTCCTAAGATTCTTGAACCTATCTATGACGTAGAAGTATTCGTGCCAAGCGATAAGATGGGTGATGTGATGAGCGACTTGCAAGGACGTCGTGGTATGATTATGGGTATGAGTAGTGAAGCTGGTTATGAAAAGCTTACTGCTAAAGTACCTTTGAAAGAAATGTCTTCATACTCAACTTCATTGAGTTCATTGACTGGTGGACGTGCTTCATTTATTATGAAGTTTGCAAGCTACGAACTTGTTCCTGGTGATGTTCAAGACAAACTTATCAAGGAATTTGAAACTGCTCAAACAGAAGATTAATACGAACTATTTCGTCTGTTTTATATTTATAGCTGCTATTTCTCTGTTATTTGGGGAAGTAGCAGCTTCCTTTTTAAAATATTTGTTATTAATATGAACAATTCGTTATTAAAAATGTTGTAGTGTTTAAAATAGCAACTATAATTGCAAAAAGTCTTAAATTAAATAAATAATCGATTTATTTATGGTTAATAAATTGGATTTGTTAAAATAGTTGTGTTAAATTTGTGGCTATGAAAAAGTCTACTATTTGGATATTAGGTGTTGTGATGGGGCTTAGCTTCTTAAGTTTGCTCTATCTACAGATTAGCTACATTGAAGAGATGGCTAATATGCGCAACGAACAGTTCGATGCGTCGGTGAAGCGTGCATTGATGGCAGCATCAAGAGACGTAGAATTGGACGAGGTGGAACGCTGGTTGCGCGAAGATGTGTCGGAAGCAGAGAAGAGAGTATGGGAGCAATCGCAACAAACCCCAAGCTCAAGTACATTACATACGCAAAGAATTACGGTAACCTCTCCAAATGGTACCGTAAGTTCGTCTGTCGAATTTAAATCATATACAGAAGAGAATACAAATGTACCAAGAGCCGTGATTTCTCGAAAACATGGTGCAAAGACTATACCGCAAACATCAAGATCGTTGGTCGATATTATTAAGAATCGCTATTTGTATCAACGTGCATTGGTAGATGAAGTGGTGTGGCAAATGGTATATCATGCTATGGATAAGCCGTTGGCCGAACGTGTAAACTTTAAAAACTTGGATCAATACATTAAATCGGCATTGATAGACAATGGTGTTGAACTGAATTATCATTTCCGTGTTATTGATGGTGATGGGCATGAAGTGTATCGTTGTTCGGATTATGTAGACGAGGGTAGTGAAGTGGCATACTCTTGGCCATTATTCTTGAACGATCCACCTGCAAGAATGAGTGTTATTAAAGTTCACTTCCCTGGCAAGGCAGGCTATATCTCCGATTCGATTAGCTTTATGATTCCTTCGTTGATATTTACATTGATTCTGTTGGTAACATTCATCTTTACCATCTATATCATCTTCCGCCAAAAGAAACTTACGGAGATGAAGAACGACTTTGTAAACAACATGACGCATGAATTCAAAACACCTATCTCTACGATATCGTTGGCTGCTCAGATGCTTGGCGACCCGGCTGTAGGTAAATCGCCTGCTATGTTCAAGCATATCTCTACGGTTATCAACGACGAAACTAAACGCTTGCGTTTCCAAGTGGAAAAGGTGTTGCAAATGTCTATGTTCGATCGCCAAAAGGCAACGCTTAAGCGTAAAGAGATTGATGTAAACGAGTTGATAAAGGGCGTTGTAAGTACGTTTGCATTGAAGGTGGAAAGTCATGGTGGAAAGATAGAATCGGATTTGGAAGCACAAGATGCTGTGATTTTTGCTGATGAAATGCATATCACTAATGTGATATTCAACTTGATGGATAACGCAGTGAAGTATAAGCGCGACGATGAAAAAATGCTTCTTAAAGTGCAAACTTGGAACGATTCGGGTAAGTTGATGATAGCTATTCAAGATAATGGTATTGGCATCAAGAAAGAAAATTTGAAAAAGATATTTGATAAGTTCTACCGCGTGCATACAGGTAATCTGCACGATGTAAAAGGCTTCGGCTTAGGTTTGGCCTATGTGAAGAAAATTGTTACCGATCATAAGGGAACAATTCGAGCTGAAAGCGAAGTGAATGTTGGAACAAAATTTATAATTGCATTACCTTTACTTAAAAATTGATTGATATGGAAGAAAGATTGAGTATTTTATTGTGCGAAGATGATGAGAATCTTGGTATGTTATTGAGAGAGTATCCGCAAGCTAAGGGATATAATGCTGAATTGTATCCTGATGGAGAAGCCGGATATAAAGCATTCTTAAAGAATAAGTATGATATTTGTGTGTTCGATGTGATGATGCCTAAGAAAGATGGTTTTACATTGGCACAAGAGGTTCGTGCAGCTAATTCGGAAGTGCCCATTATCTTCCTCACTGCTAAAACATTGAAAGAAGATATTTTGGAAGGCTTTAAGATTGGTGCAGACGATTACATTACTAAGCCATTCAGCATGGAAGAGTTGACTTTCAGAATTGAAGCTATCTTGCGTCGTGTACGTGGTAAGAAGAACAAAGAAAGTAGTATGTATAAG
>JAFYML010000137.1 GCA_017556595.1 Bacteroides sp. | reverse complement strand
TCATAATTCATAATTCATAACTCATCAATTACCATTTGAATGCTCGTTCATCGGTCATCCAAAGGCCGTTTATTTTTAAGTATTGTTCTATGATATCGCGTCCACATCCATATCCACCATTGACATGCGAAATGTATTTTGCAATGGCTTTTACTTCTGTAGCTGCATCTTTTGGACAACATGGCAAACCGCATACACGCATTATTTCCACATCGGGTATATCATCGCCCACGTAAAGTATTTCTTCGTCTTTCAACCCATGACGATTGCGAAAATCTTCGTAATCTTTCAGTTTAATGGAAGAGGCTAAATAGATATCCTCGGCCGGGATGCCCAACGCAATAAAACGCTTGCGCACGGCTTCTACTTTTCCACCCGTAATAATGGCCAATTTTACGCCTAACTTAGCGGCTAAATGGATAGCATAGCCATCTTTTATGTTTACGGTGCGCATGGGTTCGCCCTCGCTATTCATCGAAATAACATTGGCGCTAAGCACGCCATCTACATCGAAGGCCAAGGCTTTTATTTTCTTTAAATCGTAATTGATGGTACTCACTTATAAATTTAAAATTAATTTTTGATAGCTATTGTCTATTTGCTTTTTGTATACTTTCGCTCAGCATGTTATAAATTTGCTGCACATCGGGCATATCAGCCAGCATCTGTCGTTGCTTTTCCATTACTTCATTATCGTGGCGCACGGCAGGCCCTGTTTGTGCTTCGTGTGGTTTCAGTTGATGCACTTTCTTTGCCGTTTCGTCTATCAATGGTAAGATAGCTTCGAAAGGCAATCCCCACTTCGATAAAAGTTCGTCGGCCAAAGCATATAGATGATTCGTAAAGTTGCATGCAAAAACGGCCGCCAAATGCAGCTGCTTACGCCCCTCGGACGAAGCATGATACACTTTATCTGTAAGACTATGCGCCAAGAGGTCGATAAGCGTACGATCGTCTTCGTTGTTGGCCTCTACAAAAAGGGGGATTTCCTTAAAATCCACTTCACGATGCTTGCTGAAGGTTTGCAACGGATAGAACACCCCATGTCTATCAGCATAATTTTGCCACACCCCCATTGGGATGCTTCCTGCCGTATGCAGCCACAAGGCATCGGGATTGCATTTCGTCAAAGAGGGTATCAGTTGCAACAAGGCATCATCTTTCAACGCACAAATATAGATGTGTGCATGCTTGTGAAGTGCCTCTATTCGGGTAGTATAGTCGGCCCCTACTTGCGTAGCCAATTCACTTGCAGCCTCCCTGGTACGACTATATACTTGCCGTATGCGGAAGCCTTGTTCGTCCAACGCCCGTGCCAGATGAGTGGCTAAATTACCAGCCCCCACCATTACGATATCCATATCCCCCGTTTTGTTTATCATTTGCCTCCGTACCTGTTCAAGTGAATTTTTTCCCATTGCAAATGCTCTTCGTTGAATGGTTTACGTTCCATACCCTTATGCCCAATGGCTATAATGCTAAGCACTTGTAGTTGCAAGGGGATATCCAACACCCCCTGCACATATTCGCCACTATCGGTACCATTGGCGGTAAAGCGTTCGCGCACTTGTACCCAGCAACTACCCAATCCTAAATCTTCGGCTTGCAATTGCAGATAAATCGAAGCTATTGCTGCATCCTCTATCCACACATCGCTAGCCAAAGGGTCGGCACATACCACCACGGCCAATGCCGCATCGGCTATAAATTGAGAGGCTTGTTCCTTGCACAAAGAGAGTTTTTTCAAAGTCTCTTTATCATCTACCAAAATAAATTGCCAAGCATTGCTTCGTTTCGACGTAGGCGCCATCAAGGCGGCTTTCATCAATTCCACTACTTGTTCTTGTGAAAGATGTTCGTCGGTAAACTTACGCATGCTGCGACGAGTCTTTATTAATGCTGAAAAACTATTCATAGGCTATATTACATTTTAAGATACAAAGGTAAAAAAAGAGAAGTTAAATGCCAAATCTCAACAAAAGAATATCTATAAAAACAATCTTAGCATAAACAGAAAAATTAGCCTTAAGGGAAAAATAATTTAGCCTTAAGGGAAAAACATTTTAGGCTATCATGCGTTTAGATGTTCAAACATAAAAACTAAATAGTATGAAACAAATGCTTGTCACATTATTGGCCGTGCTATCCTGGGCCGTGTGTCCCGCACAAAACATCACGGTAAAAGGACACGTAAAAGACACCTCGGGATTGGAGGTGATAGGGGCCAATATCATTGAAAAAGGAAATCCTACAAATGGTACAACTAGCGACTTGGATGGTAATTTCACGTTGACGGTACCCGGTGATGCAACCTTGGTGGTGTCGTTCATTGGCTACACTACACAAGAGGTGAAAGCCGCACCTAGCCTACAAGTGGTGCTACAAGAAGATGCAACGTTGCTGAACGAAGTAGTGGTAATCGGATATGGCTCGACACGAAAAGATGACCTGACAGGAGCGGTATCGGCCATAAAACCCGATGAGCAAAACCACGGCCTGGCCACCAATGCACAAGACATGATGACGGGGCGAATAGCCGGAGTGAACGTACAAGGCGATGGAGGCGCACCGGGGGCAGGGGCTACGATAAGAATTCGGGGCGGATCGTCGCTGAATGCAAGCAACGACCCCTTGATTGTGATAGACGGGCTAGCCATGGACAACTATGGCACCGAGGGGTTAAGTAATCCGCTATCGCTAGTAAATCCGGCGGACATAGAGAGTTTCACGGTGCTGAAAGATGCCTCGGCCACCGCCATTTATGGTAGCCGTGCATCGAATGGAGTAATCTTGATTACTACCAAACGCGGACGAACAGGAACACGCCCACAACTGAGCTACAACGGAAACATGTCGGTATCCATGGTAAAGAAAACGTTAGCGGTACTGAACACGGATCAGTACATCGACTTCATGGCAAAAGCCTTAGGATATAGTAGCGAAACGTTTACCGATAGCCCCGAATATGCCAACTTGGGATGGCGAGATGCCCAAGGAGGGCAACACTTGGCCAACACGAATTGGCAAGACGAGGTATTCCGAACAGTGGTAAGCACAGATCATAATTTGACGCTACAAGGCGGATTGAGCTGGATGCCCTATCGCATCTCGGCCGGCTATACGCATCAGTATGGCATTTTGAAGAATACAGACTTTGAACGCTATACGGGAAGCATCAACTTGATGCCAAGCCTGCTAAATGACCACTTGAAGATGCGGATAAACGTGAAAGGTATGTACGCGGTAACGGAAGATACCGATGCCGGTGCCGTGATAGGCAATGCCACCACAATGGATCCCACCAAGCCTGTATATGCCTATGACTCGGATTTCTATCAAGAGAATTATGGCGGCTATTGGCAATGGCCCATCGAGGTGAACCGAAATGACAATCAATGGCGTTATGGCGTAAACACTTTGGCACCGGTGAATCCCGTATCTATACTTCACCTTTCTAGCGAGCATGGACGAAGCCGAAAGTTGATGGGTAACATAGAAACGACCTACGCGGTGCATGGATTGGAAGCATTGAGCTTACACCTGAACGTAGGTATGGATATAGGCACAGGGAAAAGCCGTAGTACAAAGTCGCCCTATTACTACAATAGCAGTGCATATTATTATGGTAACAAGGGGTGGAGCTCTAAGCGTACACGCAACCGCGTGCTAACGGCCTTTGCGCAATATGTCGACGACTTGGGCCACAATGGGCGAATAGATGTAATGACGGGCTATGAATGGCAACATTTCCACATTCGCACCAATTACTTCTATAGCGGAAAATATCCGGATAGCAACCTCGATCCGGGATTGGCCGGCACGCTATACAATCCGTCGGAGAATACGCTATACAAATCGGAAAATTACCTAGTATCCTTCTTCGGACGAGCCAACTATACGCTAATGGATAGGTATTTGCTGACGCTGACCTTGCGCAACGACGGCTCATCACGCTTCGATAAAAAACATCGTTGGGGATGGTTTCCTTCGGTAGCCTTAGCTTGGAAGATGAGCGAAGAGGATTTCATAAAAGATATAGAGGAAATTGATGAATTGAAACTACGATTGGGATATGGTGTTACCGGACAACAAGAGGGCATTGGCGACTATACTTACTTTGCTTCGTACACACCAAACTCGCAAGGAGCTTACTATCCGACAATTGGAGAGGGCATTACTTATCGGCCTTTTGCTTATAACAAATCGCTAACGTGGGAGAAAACGACCACATACAATGCCGGTATCGATTTTTCGTTCTTTAAAAACAGACTTAGCGGTAGTGTGGATTACTACTATCGTAAAACCAAAGATTTGATAAACAATGTATATGTATCAGCCGGTAGCAACTTCTCGGCTATGGTGGTGAGCAACATTGGTTCGCTTCATAATCAAGGCGTTGAGTTGTCACTTACCTGGCGCCCTATACAACGAAAAGATTGGCATTGGGAGTTGAACTATAACTTCACTTACAACGAAAACCAAATAGACGAGTTACTAGCCAATAAAGGCGACGACTACACCATACAATATGGAGGAGCAGCCGTAGGTACGGCCAATGGCGAATATATCAAAGGATGGCGTAAAGGACATTCGGCATCAGCCTATTACACCTATCAACAGGTGTACGATGCAAAAGGAATGCCTATACAAGGAGAATTTGTGGATAGAAATAAGGATGGCATTATCAATAGCGACGACCGTTATTTTTACAAGCAAGCCGATGCCAAAGTGCTGATGGGCCTCACGTCGAAGGTTACCTATCGCGGATTGGATTTAGGAATCTCGCTCAGGGCAAGTTTGGGAAATTATGTCTATAATGCCGTAGAGGCTTCACGCTCTAACGTATCGGCTTCGAGCCTCTATGCCGGCGAGGCCTTCCACAACGTAGCCAAGATAGGCATGGACAAGGGTTGGCAAGAGGTGACAGGCATGGATGCACTTTCCGATTACTTCATTCAAAATGGTGCATTCTTGAAGGTGGACAACATTACGTTGGGATACTCGTTTCAGCACATGTTCAATACATCGGTAAGCGGACGTGTCTATATCACGGCACAAAACCTCTTCACCATCACTGGCTACAAAGGGCTCGACCCCGAAGTGAATGGCGGATACGATAGTAATATCTACCCTCGCCCATTCATCGGTATATTGGGACTAAGTTTGAACTTTTAAGATGTAATCATTAAAACAAAATAGATATGAAACGCAAAAATATAGCAACCATCTTATGTGGGATAGTTTGCACGCTTGGTGGATTCACAGCTTGTACCAACGATTTAGATGTAACACCCATCAATCCTCAGCTTACGATGGATTACAATCAGGATGCAATATTCAACAAAATCTATGCAAGTTTTTGTTTGACCGGTCAAGTAGGGCCTGCGGGAAATGGCGATGTGCCTGGCGATGAAGGTCAATCGGAATTCTTCCGCATGCTATGGTATCTGAACGAATTTACTACCGACGAAGCTCATTGGGTGTGGGCTACGGATGCTGGTGTACCCGACTTGCTACACAATAATTACGGTGAAAGCAATCCCTTCAGTAGTGGGATGTACTATCGCTTGTACTTCACCATTACTTTGTGCAATTTCTTCCTTGAACAAGCTACAAGCACGGATGCCGCCACGCTATTGCAACGTGCCGAAGTACGATTTATCCGAGCACTGAATTATTACTACATCATGGATCTCTATGGTAATGCAGCCTTTACCACGCGCGTTAGTGCAGAAACACCCATTCGCTATACACGCACACAATTTTTTAATTTTGTGGAGGAAGAACTGAAAGCCATTGAAAACGAATTGGCTATGCCTGGTAATAATAGCTATGGGCGTGTGGATAGAGTTGCCGCATGGCTCATTCTATCGCGACTTTACCTCAATGCCGAAGTTTATACCGGCATAGCTCGATGGAGCGATGCATTGACCTATGCCGACAAGGTGGTAAAGAATGGATACTATCGCTTGAACAAAACGGGTGCAACCAACCCAGTTACGGGTGAAGTGTATTCGCCCTACCAAATGCTATTCTTGGCCGACAACAACGAAACCGACGCACGCTACGAAGCTATTCTTCCGGTGATAAACGATGGTGTGAATACAAATAGCTACGGAGGTATGAACTTCTTGATATTATCTACCTATAGTAGTGTGATGAACAACTATATACCATCGGGCACCGACACAAGTTGGGGAAAGGGTACTCGCGTGCGCAACTCATTGATTGAGCAATTCTTTGAAGGCGAAGCACCGCAAACAACGAGCATCAAGGTGATGACCAATGCGGCCAATGATGATCGCGCGCTTTTCTATAGTCAAGGATATACACAAGAGATTATTAACGAGGGCGACATCAATGCCGGATTCAGTTGCGTGAAGTTTCGTAATGTGCGAAGCGATGGACAACCCAATCGTGTTATCACGTTTGTAAATACTGACCTCTTCCTACTTCGCATGGCCGAAGTCTACCTCACCTATGCCGAAGCCTCTAC
>JAFYML010000009.1 GCA_017556595.1 Bacteroides sp. | reverse complement strand
CCAATATTGTTGTAGAAATTCGTAGGTTATCATGTTGCTTTCCTTTTTAGTTGGGTGAATAGTTATTGTTTTTCTGCTTCCGGTCCTTGCTTGATGGCCTTAATCATGATGCGCAACTCGATGGCGAGGAAGAGGGTGAAGATAGCAACAAACAGGAAGAAGGTGGTTTGCACGGCTCCTACGCTGACGCTGGATACGGCTGCTTTTGTAGGGAGTAGGCCTTGAATGACCCAGGGCTGGCGACCCACTTCGGCAACAATCCATCCGGCTTGGCCTGCTATATAGACAAACGGAATGGCGCAAAGTGCGGCCCATTGCAACCACTTCATGTGAACAAGTTTCTGCTTCCACTCGGCCCATAGCACAACTATCATGAGGAGGAGGAGTGCTCCGCCCAGTCCCACCATAATGCGGAATGCCCAATAGATTAAATCGACGGGAGGTATCAGTTCTTCGGGGTGGTCGATGTATCCATAGCCGAAGTAGTCGATGTTCTCATTCAGGATTTTGCGAGCTTCGTTGGCTGCTATCGGGTCGCTCTCTTTCAGTTGGCGGTAGGTGCGGAAGGCGTTCAGTGCCAGCTTGCCTCGTTCTATCTTTTCTTGCGCGGATGGATTCTGTGTGCCATCGGGGGTGGTGTATCCATGAATCATGTTTTGAATACCTGGCACGTATCCGTCGATGTCGTGTGTGGCAAGTATGGAGAGCATGCCGGGAATCTCTATGCCGGGCACCAGGGAAAGGGCTACTCGCTGCCCGCCCTCTTCAAGACCTTCGGCGGCGGCAAGCTTCATGGGTTGGTATTTTGCAGCATGAACGCCCGATTGGTCGCCACTGAACATGAGTGCCATTGTGCCAACGATGCCCACCAAGGCGGCTACACGTATGCTGGCAAGGGCAAAGCGGGTTTCGCGCTTCTTTAGTAGATACCAACAACTGATACCGATGACGAAGATTGATCCGGTCATCCAACCGCTGAAGACTGAGTGGAAGAATTTGACGATGGCTACCGGATTGAGTACCAATGCCCAGAAATCGACCATTTCGTGGCGAACGGTGTCGGGATTGAACTCCATGCCCACGGGGTGTTGCATCCATGCATTGGCTATTAGTATCCAAATGGCCGAGATGGATGCCCCGATGCCGGTGAGCCATGTAGCGGTGAGGTGTGTCTTTTTAGTCACTTTTTCCCATCCGAAGAACATGACGGCAAAGAATGTTGCTTCCATGAAGAAAGCCAGAATGCCTTCGATGGCAAGTGGCGCACCGAAGATGTCGCCTACAAACCAAGCGTAATTGCTCCAGTTTGTTCCAAACTCAAACTCAAGAATAATGCCTGTGGCAATGCCCACGGCAAAGTTGATGGCAAACAATTTCATCCAGAACTTGGCAGTTCGTTTCCAGAATTCATCTTTCTTTATCACAGAAAGTGTTTCCATTGTTGCCATGATGACCGCCAGGCCTAAGGTGAGCGGAACAAAAATCCAATGGTAACCGGCCGTCAAAGCAAATTGTGCTCTCGACCAATCGACTAATGCATTCTCTACCATGATATCTGTTGTTTATTTATTGTTGTCGGTTATGGGACGAGTGAGTTGCATACCCACATGCTCTATTTTCTCTTCTTCGCTCTTTCCCGAAAGGGTGGGGCGGAAGAAGAACATTCTTAAGATGGCAAATAGGAAAATTAGTTTCAGCAGAATCAGTAGCCATAGGTTTTTCCCCCATGTCATCTGTCTGAACCCTTCGGCGTAGAAGTTCCAAATGGAGCGGATAGTACTTTTCATAGTCTTCTCTTAAGGGTATATCGCTACAAATATAGGGATAATTTTGAAGAATGCAACTTTTGCGAACAAACTATTGTTTAGTGGGTTATTTGTGTATAAACAAAATCGGCGAAGAATGTTCCTCTTCGCCGATTTCATTTAGATTACTTAATCTCGATTTCTTCTTTCATGTCTATCTCTTCGCCTTGTGGGTCGTAGAATACATATTCGAGGAAAGCGAGTTTTTGGCTCGGTACAACTTTTATGCCGAATCCATACTTCATTTGCCACTTGCGTTTCAAGGAGATGAATCCTTGGTTGATGTAGGCGGCGATGTATGGGTGGATGTGTAACGTAAACTTCTTTATCTTCAGCTTGTTGACCAGGTAGTCGATTTTGCTTTCCAACGTGTCGGTGAAAAGGATGGATGATTTGATGGTTCCTTTTCCGAAACAGGTGGGGCATGTTTCGCTAGTGTTTACATCCATTGCAGGGCGCACGCGTTGGCGTGTTATTTGCATCAGTCCGAATTTGCTCAAGGGCAGAATGTTGTGGCGGGCACGGTCTTTCTGCATGTTTTGGCACATGCGTTCGTATAGTTTCTGCCTGTTTTCTGCCAATCCCATGTCGATGAAGTCGACAACGATGATGCCTCCCATATCGCGCAACCGTAGTTGGCGTGCTAGTTCGTCGGCTGCTCCAAGGTTTACTTCGAGTGCGTTGGCTTCCTGTCCGTTGGCATTTTTGGTGCGGTTTCCGCTGTTCACGTCAACGACGTGAAGCGCCTCGGTATGCTCAATAATCAGGTAGGCTCCGCTTTTGTAGGAGACGGTTTTGCCGAAGGATGACTTGATTTGCTTGGTGATGGCAAAGTTGTCGTAGATGGGGAGTTCGCCTTTGTATAGTTTGACAATGCCTGCCCGTTCAGGGGCGATGAGGGCTACGTAGTCCTTAATTTCGTTGTACACCTCTTCGTTATTTACGTGTATGTTTTCGAAAGAGGGGTTGAAGAGGTCGCGCAGCAATCCTACGGCGCGGCTGGTTTCTTCGTAGATTAGGGTGGGGTACTTTGTAGCTTTTTGGACTTTGATCATGGCGTCTTCCCAGTGCTTCAAAAGGATTTTCAATTCCCCATCGAGTTCGGCTACTCTCTTGCCTTCGGCTACTGTGCGTACGATGATGCCGAAGTTTTTCGGCTTGATGCTCATCAGTAGTTGTTTGAGGCGTGCGCGTTCTTCGCTCGACTTGATTTTTTGTGATACGGATACCTTGTCGTTGAAGGGGATGAGCACGAGGTAGCGTCCGGCAAATGAAATTTCGGAGGTAAGTCGTGGTCCTTTGGTTGAAATGGGTTCCTTCACAATTTGCACCACTACTTCTTGGCCCACTTGTAGTGTGTCGGCTACGGTGCCTTCTTTCTCAAGTTCGGGTTGGAGGGGTGCTTTGCTGATGGGGGCGAGCTTCTTTTGGTTGCTTAGGACTTGCTTGATGTGTTTCTCCAGCGAATTGAATTGGGGACCTAGGTCTTGGTAGTGAAGAAAAGCGTCTTTTTCGTATCCTACATCCACGAAACAGGCATTTAAGCCGGGCATCAGTTTCTTGATGCGGCCTAAATAGATGTTGCCCACGGAGAAAGAGGCTGTTCTTCCTTCGCGTTGAAGTTCCACGAGTTGCTTGTCTTCGAGCAGGGCGATGGAGACTTCTTTGGGCTGTACGTCAACTACAAGTTCGCTTGTCACTTTGTTTTTCTGGTTAGTTATCAATTCACTATTAAACAAAGAACAAACCCGCGAGAAGTTTGTATGTTCACACAAGTTTGTTCTTTATTTTGTCCATGCAGACTTAGAAATTACTTCTTGCTTTTATGTCTGTTCTTTCTTAGTCTTTTTTTACGCTTATGCGTAGACATTTTATGTCTTTTTTTCTTCTTTCCGCTTGGCATAGCTTAAAAAATTTAATGGGTTACTACTATGTTGATTATTTTTTTACTGAAAGAGTGAAAGTCTTAGCAGGCTTGAAGGCTGGAATGTTGTGCTCTGGGATGATGATTGTAGTGTTCTTCGAGATGTTGCGAGCAGTTTTTTGTGCTCTTTTCTTCACGATGAAGCTACCGAATCCACGCAAATACACGTTTTCTTCCTTACTCAATGAGCCCTTAACGGCTTCCATAAATGCTTCTACAGTGGCTAAAACTGTTGTTTTGTCGATGCCAGTGTTTTTAGCAATTTCGTTTACAATATCAGCTTTTGTCATTTTTTTATAAAATAAATATTGTTACTAATGTTTTCTTAATTTTTTGGACTGCAAATATATAGCTTTTTGACGGCTCTAAAAAATATATTCTCTACATTTTTTCAAAAAATTGTTGTCTTGGGGGTTATTTGCTTTCAAAAAGCACTATTTTTGCACTCATGAACGAGTTTACAGCTACTTTATCGAGGTGGTACGATGCAAATAAACGCGATTTGCCTTGGCGCGAAACGAAGAATCCGTATGCCATTTGGATATCGGAAATCATCTTGCAACAGACGCGCGTGGCGCAAGGATTGGCCTATTACGAGCGTTTCATGAAGCGTTTTCCTACGGTGGCTTCTTTGGCCGAGGCCGACGAGGAGGAGGTGTTGAAGCTTTGGCAGGGATTGGGCTACTATTCGCGAGCACGCAATTTGCATCAAGCTGCACGGAGTGTGTCCGGCGCTTTCCCCGAACAGTATGCGCAGGTGCGCGCAATGAAAGGGGTGGGCGAATACACGGCTGCTGCCATTTGCTCCATTGCCTACGACATGCCGTATGCTGTGGTAGATGGTAATGTGTATCGTGTGTTGTCGCGCTACTTTGGTGTAGAGCTTCCGATAGATTCTACTGAAGGGAAAAAATATTTTGCCTTCTTGGCAGATGAAATGTTGGATAAAAGCAACCCAGGCAGATACAATCAAGCGATTATGGATTTTGGCGCATTACAATGTGTGCCGCATTCGCCCGATTGCTTGGCTTGTCCGCTTGCCGAGGGGTGCGAAGCTTTCCGACGAGGATGCGTAGGCGCATTGCCGGTGAAACAACATAAAACGCAAGTGACAAATCGTTATTTTAATTATATATATGTACGCATGGGCGCGTACACCTTTATAAATAAGCGTCAGGGGAATGATATTTGGCGAAATCTTTTCGAATTTCCGCTGATTGAAACAGATAGCGAAGTATCGCCCGAGGCGTTTGCCGCCTTGCCGCAAGTAAGAGAGTTGCTTCATGCCGATGATGCTTGTGTGCCGTTCAAATTGGTGCGTCGAGGCGTGAAACATGTCTTGTCGCATCGCGTTATCTACACTAATTTCTATGAAATTTCTTTGCCCGAAACATCGCTTTCATTCTCAAACTTCAAGCGCATAGCGATTAGTGAAATAGATACTTATCCCGTGTCGCGCTTGATGCATGCATTTATAGAAAAATATGTATGAAAGTTTGCATGATGTTGATATTCTCTTTAATTTTGGCGAAAAATTAAATCGTTAATTCAAAACAGTATAAATATGTCAGTAAATAAAGTAATCCTAATAGGAAATGTGGGTCAAGACCCTAAAGTAACCTACTTTGACGGAGGTGCATGTGTAGCACAATTGCGTTTAGCAACAACCGAACGTGGATATACACTTCAAAATGGTACACAAGTGCCCGATCGTACAGAGTGGCACAACCTTGTGTTCAGAAACCGATTAGGAGAAATCGTTGATAAATTTGTACACAAAGGCGATAAGTTGTATGTGGAAGGCCGCATTCGTACACGTTCGTACGACGACCAAAACGGTGCACAACGCTTTATTACTGAAATTTTTGTGGATAACATGGAGATGCTTACACCAAAGGGTGGTGACGCACAAACCGTAGCACCAACTCCTCAACCTGCGGCTCAACCACAACCCATTCAGAGCAATCCGGCCGAGGATTTGCCCTTCTAATCAACAATAGTATTCACTAATCTGTAACTCATTTGGACTCAGACACGTTTATAGGCCAACTGGCCGACATTTTTAATAGCATATCGGTTAATACACCGGAAACATCGTCCATCATAGCCATCGTTGCGGCAGGAATCCTTCTGCTCGCATCGGGCTTTGCATCGGCATCAGAGATTGCCTTCTTTTCGCTTACACCAACCGACTTAAGTGAGTTGGAAGATGGGAAACATCCTTCCGACGAGAAAATAGAAAAATTACTTGACGATAAAGAAAGACTTTTGGCTACGATATTGATAACCAATAACTTCGTTAATGTAGCCATCATTATGCTTTGCAATATTTTCTTTATGCAAGTGGTCAATTTCGGCTCGCCTATAGCCGAATTTTTGGTGCTAACCGTTATCTTAACTTTCTTGTTGCTGCTCTTTGGCGAAATCATGCCTAAGATTTTCTCGGCACAAAATGTATTGAAGTTTTGTCGTTTCTCGGCACCAGGTATTTGGGCATGCCGTTCTTTCTTCTATCCTATATCGTCAATATTGGTACGTTCAACATCGTTCTTGAACAAACGATTTGCGCGTAAGAATCATAATATTTCGGTAGATGAATTGTCGCACGCGCTTGAACTGACCGACAAAGCCGAGATTTCTGAAGAGAATAATATCCTTGAAGGAATCATTCGCTTTGGCGCTGAAACGGCCAAAGAGGTGATGACCTCGCGTCTCGATGTTGTGGATTTGGAAATCCGCACACCCTATTCCGAGGTGCTGAAATGTGTCGTAGAGAATGCTTACTCGCGTATCCCTGTTTATGCCGGTACACGCGACAATATCAAGGGCGTGTTGTACATTAAAGACTTGCTTCCACACTTGAACAAAGGCGATAACTTCCGTTGGCAAACACTGATTCGTCCGGCCTATTTCGTACCCGAAACGAAGATGATTGACGACCTATTGCGCGACTTCCAAGCTAATAAAATTCATATCGCTATCGTAGTGGATGAGTTTGGCGGTACGTCGGGTATTGTAACGATGGAAGATATTATCGAAGAAATCGTAGGCGAAATTCATGACGAATACGATGACGAAGAACGCACCTATGCCGTGCTGAACGACCATACGTGGGTGTTCGAAGCCAAAACACAATTGACCGATTTCTATAAGGTGACCAAGATAGACGAAGAAACCTTCGATGATGTAGCGGGCGATGCCGATACATTGGCTGGCTTGTTGCTCGAGTTGAAGGGAGAGTTTCCTGCACTTCATGAGAAACTTTGTCACGAACACTATGAGTTCGAAGTACTCGAAATGGATAATCGTCGCATCTTAAAGGTAAAGTTTACCATCTTGCCTAAAAAGGTGGAGGAGGCTAAAAACTAATCGGCGTGCCGCTATTCCTTCAACATACAGAAGAGGACTTCCGATGGGGTATTTGGAAGGTAGAAGAGACGGAAGAAGCATTGCTTGCATGTTTTTCCGATAAGGCGAATTATCTTGAACAACTATCCCGATTTAAAGCACCGCATCGACGCATCGAGTGGTTGGCCGTTCGTGTGTTGTTAGCCTACTTGATGGGAGGTGAAGCGGAGGTTGCCTATATGCCGAATGGTCGCCCTTATCTTGTTGG
>JAFYML010000136.1 GCA_017556595.1 Bacteroides sp. | reverse complement strand
GATTATCCCAATTTGTTGTCAGAACCAAGCACGTTCACAATCTTGTGAATGTACATCTTCTTCATATTGTCGCGAGCTGGCTTGAGGTATTGACGTGGGTCGAAGTGAGATGGGTTTTCAGCCAAATACTTACGAACAGCAGCAGTCATAGCCAAACGAGAGTCTGAGTCGATGTTGATTTTGCAAACTGCAGACTTAGAAGCTTGACGGAGTTGGTCTTCTGGAATACCGATAGCAGCCTTCAATGCACCACCATATTGGTTGATAGTTTCAACTTCTTCTTGAGGAACTGAAGATGAACCGTGAAGAACGATAGGGAATCCAGGAAGCTTAGCTTCGATTTCAGCAAGGATATCGAATGCCAATGGAGGTGGAACCAATACACCATTTACCAAAGTACATTGTTCTGGAGTGAACTTGTGAGCACCGTGAGAAGTACCGATAGAGATAGCCAATGAATCGCAACCTGTACGAGTAGCAAAGTCGATAACTTCTTCTGGCTTAGTATAGTGAGATTCTGCAGCGCAAACTTCATCTTCAACACCAGCCAACACACCGAGTTCAGCTTCAACTGTTACGTCGTATTGGTGAGCATATTCAACTACTTTCTTAGCAAGTGCAACGTTTTCTTCGTAAGGAAGGTGTGAACCATCGATCATTACAGAAGAGAAACCATTGTCGATACATTCCTTACAGATTTCGAAAGAATCACCATGGTCAAGGTGAAGAACGATTTCAGGATTTTCGCAACCGAGTTCCTTAGCATATTCAACAGCGCCCTTAGCAAGGTTACGAAGGATAGTACCGTTAGCATAGTTGCGTGCACCCTTAGAAACTTGCATGATAACTGGAGATTTTGTTTCAACAGCAGCTTGCACAATAGCTTGCATTTGCTCCATTGTGTTGAAGTTGAAAGCAGGAATAGCATAGCCACCCTTAACTGCCTTAGCAAACATTTCTTTAGTGTTTACAAGGCCAAGTTCTTTGTAACTAATCATTTTTCTTTTCTATTTTTATGTTAATGAATGAAATTCTGTGCAAAAGTAACTATTATTCAGCAAATGCACACCACTTAAAACAAGATTTTCTTTGAAAATATTGCAAAGCGGTTCAGATTTAGCAAATATAACATTTTCTTACAACATGCATTGCAAACTCCATATTGCAACTTTTACTTACGTAAATAGATAATTGTGGGCAAATGGTCGCTATATCCATCGAGCCAATTTTGTCCGCCATGTGTACGAAGTGGAGTGCCTTTGTATTGTCCGTCTTGTTGGAACAAATATTCGCGCATAAAGATTTCGTGATGATCGAAACGCAAACGATTATTCTTATTTTTTAGTAGATTTTTATTCAGCAGAATCTGGTCGAAAAGGTTCCACTTGCCACGATACACCAATGTACCTACGCCCAAGTCCTCTAATGCAGCCCACCATGGATTGAAGAACTCGCGTTTCTTTACCTCTTTTGCATGCTTTTTGCCGCCTAAAACAGCCAAGCTTTCGTCCATGGGGTCGTCGTTCAAGTCGCCCATCACAACGATTTTCATACGCTTGTCTTCGCGATGAAGCGAGTCGGTCAGCGCACGTACTTGTCGGGCTGCATGTACTCTGACTGGAGATTCGGCACCTCTTGACGGCCAATGGTTTACGATTACACAAAGACGTTCGTTTGCCAATTTTCCATCTACAATCAGGAAGCCTCTTGTCAAGTGCGTAGTATCACCTTCGAATGGTTCCGACAGAACTAACTTAGAAGCGGTAACTTCGTATTGAGAAGGGTCGTACAACAAAGCACAATCTATGCCGCGTTTGTCGGGGCCTTCGTATTGTATGTAGCGATATTGCTCCATACCTGGTTGTTTCAAAAGGTCGTCCAATACGCGACTATTTTCCACCTCGGCTAAGCCGATAAAGGCTGGTCCTTCGGGCACTTCTGTACGCGACAATTCGGTAAAGACTTGCGCCAAACGTTTCAGCTTACTGGTATATTTTCGTGTTCCCCAGTCATACCTTCCGCCAGGCAAAAATTCGGCATCATCCTTATTCACATCGTGAATGGTATCGAATAGGTTTTCTACGTTATAAAAAGCTACACTATACAAGTCGCGTTCAAAGCGTTGTGCCCTCGTTTGAAAGGAGATTGTAGCGATAAAAAGGAACAATAGAACTGATTTTTTCATAATAATATTCAATATTTGGGGTATTAATACTTGTTTTTCGCCTACAAAAATCAGAAATAAAACGAGATAATCCTATTTTTTTAGCGAACTTTTTTTCTATTCAAATAAAAGCATTATCTTTGCGGCCTGAAAATAGACCATTACACACTATTATTACCAAAATAGTACAAGTATAAAAAATTAAAAATAGTAAGAGCAATGAAAAAAGGTATTCATCCTGAAAATTATCGTCCGGTAGTATTCAAAGATATGTCAAATGGTGATGTATTCTTGTCTCGTTCTACAGT
>JAFYML010000135.1 GCA_017556595.1 Bacteroides sp. | reverse complement strand
CTTCTTTTTCTGGAGTTCGTTGTACAATCAATTCATCAGTCGAAAATACGACATCCCCATGTTGGTCATCCCCTTTGGCCCCATGTTGGAACAGATATTATTATTGCTAGGTCTCCCCATTGTGTTGGGTTTGCTATTTGCTCATTTCTTCCCCAATGCTACCAAGAAGATTATTAAACCCTCGCAAGTATTGTCCGTGTTCCTTTTTGTAGGAATGGTTATCGCCTCAATGGCACAAAATTTCCACATCATCATTGAGAACATCCATTACGTATTCCTCATTGTTTTGCTTCACAACGGAGCCGCTTTGGCAACAGGCTATTATGGTGGTCGTTTGGCTCGACTTCCTTTTAGAGATGTGAAAACGCTTACTATCGAAACCGGCATACAAAACTCAGGTTTAGGACTTGTACTTTTGTTCAATCCTCACATTTTCCCTCCCGAAATCTGGCAAGGCCACTATGGAGGTATGCTCTTTATAGCAGCTTGGTGGGGTATTTGGCACATCATTTCAGGTCTCACCATGGTATGTATATTCCGTAGAAAAGAATTCTTTCTGCCCCGATTTGCATGAAAAAGATACAAGATAACAACCCCTACTACAACCTCTTTCACTACTACGTAAACGCTGTTATCAAGCAATCGTACCGCAAATTTTTATATGTAGGAAAAGAGAATATTCCGCAAGATGGCGCAGTGATATTCGCCATCAACCACACCAACGCTTTGATGGACGCTTTGGTATTATTGGCTATAGACCACAAGCCAAAAGTGTTCGTAGCTCGTGCTGATATATTTAAGATTCGTCCGCTTGCCAAGTTCTTCACCTTTCTTAAGATAATGCCCATTATGCGTTTGCGCGATGGCATAGATCAAGTAAAGAAGAACCAAGAAACCATAGACAAAGCAGTCGATGTATTAAAGGATAAGATTCCCTTCTGTATTTTTCCCGAGGGTACACACCAAGCTAAATACTCGTCATTGCCACTATCGAAAGGCATCTTCCGCATCGCCTTCCAAGCGCAAGAGTTAATGCCAAACATGCCCCTCTACATCGTTCCTGTAGGTTTGACATACGGCAGTTTTTTCCGTTTCCGTTCCACTATTCGTGTGCAGATAGGACAACCTATCAATGTAAGCAAGTTTATAGCCGACCGCTCCGAGTTGTCTCAACCCGAGCAGATGAACGCTATGAAAGATGTGCTCACCGAAAGACTGCATGCCAATACTTTCTACATCCCGAACAACGATGAGTATAATGCCACATTCGAGGTGTGCAATGCCGCTCAACCCTTCGAGATGGAAGCCCTTCGCCAAACATCCGGCAAGAAACAACATAGCTTGAACATACAATTCCAAGCAAACAACAACATCACTCAGCGCGTTGCCGCATTAAAAGAGAGCAATCCCGAACAAGCCAACAAACTGCTCCAATTGGGACAAGAAGCCCATGCTCTGCGCATGAAGAGAGCAATCAGCCGCGAGTCGGCTGCCGTGAAGCGTCCATTGGTGTCGCGCATAGGTCGCCTTTTGCTCCTATTGTTCACACTGCCCTACACCATTCCGGCATCGTTGCTTGCCAGCCCCATAGCCTTGCTTTGCAAGTATCTTTTCACCATTCTTAAAGACCCTGCCTTTAGAAATTCTGTAAGATTCTTGATGCAACTCTTTGTATGGCCTCTATTGTTAGTGATTTACGCCATTATAGCCTTTTGCGTGTTGCCATGGCAAGTGGCCCTTCCCGCTATTCTCCTTGCGATGCCTGCCCCTATAGTAGCACACGAAGTTTGGAAAACAATTCGTCTCACCATTTCGGACATCAAACTTTTACGTGAGAAGAAACTTTGCAAGCTCTATGCCAAGATAAGAGAAATTATCCTAGATTAATAGATAAAAAAGATAAAACGTTTAAAAACAATATGCTATTGTTAACAAAATTGTTTGGATTTAATCCATCACAAAGTACGATTCGCAAAGAAATTATTGCTGGAATCACAACGTTCCTCACAATGTCGTACATCCTTGCGGTAAACCCCTCTATGTTTGGTTTACTCGAGGGTATGCCTATTGGTTCCGTATTTACAGCTACCGCCCTTGCAGCCATCATTGGTTGCTTGGCTATGGCTCTTATCGGTAAGCTTCCTTTTGGTCTTGCTCCTGGTATGGGATTGAACGCATTCTTCGTTTATAGCGTATGTTTAGGCATGGGCTATTCGTGGCAATTTGCGTTGACAGCAGTGTTCATCGAAGGTATTATCTTCATCATCCTTACGCTGACCAATGTGCGCGAAGCTATTGTCAATGCCATCCCCATGAGTTTACGAAACGCCATTGGTGCAGGTATCGGCTTGTTCATTGCGTTCATTGGTCTTGAAAGCGCAGGTCTTGTTGTGTCCGACGAAGCAACCCTTGTAACCCTTGGCGAAATCACCTCTGGCCCTGCTCTTTTAGCTTTCATAGGTCTTATCATCACCGGTTTCCTTTTTGCTAAGAACGTGCCAGGTTCTATTCTTATTGGTATTCTCATCACTATGCTTATAGGCATCCCTATGGGTGTAACCGAATACCAAGGTATCCTCTCACGCCCCGAATCAATCACTCCAATTTTCTGTCAATTCGATTTTGAGAACATCTTCTCACTCGACATGGTAGTGATTGTGTTTACCTTCTTCTTCATCGATATGTTCGACACCGTAGGTACACTTGTGGGTGTATGTACCAAAGCCAACATGATAAACAAAGATGGTAAAATCCACCGTCTAAACCAAGCTTTTATGGCCGATGCAATAGCCACAACCGTAGGTGCATGCATTGGTACCTCTACAACTACTACCTATGTTGAGAGTGCGGCTGGTGTAACCCAAGGTGGCCGTTCTGGTCTTACAGCATTCGTTGTAGGCATCTGCTTCGCAATTTCACTATTTTTCTCGCCCCTCTTCCTCTCTATCCCCGCTGCAGCTACTGCTCCTGCCCTTATCATCGTAGGTCTTTTAATGCTCGAACCTGTTACACGCATTCCGTTCGACGATTTTTCCGAATCTATTCCTGCATTCGTTTGCCTCATTATGATGCCGCTTACATACTCTATTTCTAATGGTATTTTGCTTGGCATGATAACCTACGTTTTGATGAATCTTATCACAGGCCATAAGAAGAAAGTTTCGCCTGTTATGATAATTCTTGCTATCCTCTTCATACTGAAATTTATTTTTATTTAGTGAATAAATAGCCCAAACAAATCGACCCCTGAAGTTTACAAAAACTTTTGGGGTCGTTCTTTTTTTATAGGTCTATCTACGACTAAAATGAACAAGTTTATTCAAAATAGTTTCCATCGTAAAGTTCAAATTGAATATTATTGGCCAACTTTTGGAAGAAAGCCTTTCTGCTCTTCTTGTCCTTTTCGAACATCTGCTTGGTGCCCTCCTCGGTTGCTTCGAAACAAAGCGAGTTTTTCACGCCCAAGCTTTCGGCCACCGTCATCACATCTTGATTGGCACCAATATAAGTAAACGTCCATCCTTTTGTTTTCAGTGTCTCCACAAGCGATTTAACACCATCTGCCGACCATTTCCTTGAAGCGTTTTCATAACCATCGGTAATCACGGTCACCAACACACAATCATCCGTTGTGGCCGATCCCATCACCTCCATAATCATATCACCCATGGCATCGTGTAGCGCGGTGCATCCCAGTAGCGGATAATCTTCCGCCGTAATATTGCGCACCTCATCTATAGGCTTGTCCGTAAAGATTTTATTCAAGTATTTCTCGCCGGCGCTAAACGAAGCTAATGTTACGTACTGCTTCAATTCCGGGTGTTCGTTTTGCGCCACACGGATAGCGCCCAATGTTTCGTTTACTCCGCCCAATGCTTGGTTGTAGATAGTACTCATAGAGCCCGAAGCGTCCAAAATAATCAAGTTGATAACCTTTTTTGTTTCCATTGTCAGTTAGTTTTAGTTGGTTAGTAATCGTTTTGACAATGCAAACATACAACGCATTTGCAGCGGCGGCAAGGAAATATCAAAGGCAAGGCTTGCCTCGTCTACTCTTGCCAACGAATCAACGCTTGCGGCAACCCTATTTTGTAGGCCTGTCCCCTTTCGCCACTAATAAAATAGTGACGTGCTAGTCGCTCGTCGAACTTCGAACAGAAAGCCTCTCTGATGCGAGTAATCACTACGTTCAATTGGTTGTTGCCATAGGTTTCCAACTTTTTTATGCTCTCTTCCATGCGGGGTGTCACCACTCCACCATTTGTTTGCTTATAATAGTTCATCAGTTCGCGATGATACTCCTCCAAGTGCTGCAACACAATACCTTCGGGATGATTCAAAAAGAGGAAGTAGAGCGCCTTTCGCTGTGCCGGCATCACTATTTCAAGGTTGTTATAAGAGGGCAGAAAAATCCTTAAATCTTCCGTAATCACTAATGGCGATAGCGGTTCTTGTTTGTCTATAAATTCGTGAATCGCGCTCAGAGTCACCCCTTGTAGTCGCAATTTCTTTACGTTGTTCTCCAAGTTCTCCAATATCTCGGCCACCTCGTCGCGTTGTGGCGGCAAGCAGAAATCGTCATCATCGAACAGCTCACCTTGAATTCTGCCCACTATCTTGGAGAGGAAAGAACGCTTTCAAGCACTTCTCTTCTCATCACTCTCAATAATCATCGAAGACCTTGGCTCGCTCGAAGGTTGATAGTTCATCAGCACACTCTCATTAGCCGCACTACATTCTTCCAAGAAAAGAGTTCCCGAGCAAATACGATCTATCATTTGGAGTATATCCTCCATATCGTTTCCCGTCAGCAACAACTCGCACGCTTGGAACACCCATTTGTTGCCCCTCCTTTCGGGGTTGAACAAGAGCGATGGATTCAGCGTCTGAAACCCAGGCGAATGGTTCAATAATTTCAGCAGATAATTACTACGCAAACTTTTATCCTCTACTATATCCGCCTGCAGATATGGAGCATAGTATAACACCTTCCGTTTCAACTCCTCGTCTTTGAACAACATCGGCAAGTAGATAAATTCATATCCCCGATATTCAAACCACTGTCTCAAGTCATGATAGTTGTCGGTTATAAAACGGTTTGCCTGCTCATCGTAGAATTCTTCTACATAAATCACCTGGCTTTTATCGGGCTTAAAGGGCAAGTTTTCAAAAAAGAGTTGTGAGTTCATAGCATTTTCCGATTTTAAACTTTCTGCAAATATAAACGAATAAATTGATAAAACGAAAAAGTAAGGAGTTAAGGTGTTAAGGTATTAAGGTTTTGCAGAAAAGCATTATGCTGTATAACATATAGGGTTAAGATACAAGAAATAGCAAAAAGTACTTTCTTTGTAAAAAATCCTATAATCAACCCTAAAAACAAATAAATATGAATTTTAAGAGAGCAGCGTTTTCACTTTTAGCTGCATTACCACTACTATCAATTGCACAAAATTATCCGTTTCAAGACCCCTCGTTGCCGGCACATGACCGTGCAGTTGATTTAATGAACAGACTTACACTCGAAGAAAAATCTCAACTGATGTTAGACCAATCTGCAGCCATTCCACGCTTAGGAATTAAAACTTTCCATTGGTGGAGTGAAGCATTGCATGGTGTTGCAAATCAAGGTAACGTTACGGTATTCCCTGAACCAATCGGTATGGCAGCTTCGTTCAACGAAGAGATGGTGTTCAATGTGTTTGACGCTACATCTACCGAAGCGCGCGCTATACACAACGAACGCGAACGCAACGGATTAGAAGAACGCCGTTTCTATGGGCTCTCTTTCTGGACTCCCAATGTAAACATATTCCGCGACCCGCGTTGGGGACGTGGTCAAGAGACATACGGAGAAGACCCCTATCTTACATCGGTAATGGGCGTAAAAGTTATTCAAGGCTTACAAGGACCAGCCGATGCAAAGTATCGCAAGCTATTGGCATGTGCCAAGCATTTTGCTGTACATAGCGGTCCGGAATGGGCGCGTCATACAGACAATATAACAAACGTAGAGCCTCGAGATTTATTCGAGACATACCTACCAGCCTTTCAAGCAGCCGTGCAAAAGGGCGATGTGCGCGAAGTGATGTGTGCCTATCAACGCTGGGAAGACGAGCCTTGTTGCGGTAGCGACAGATTGTTACAACAAATTCTACGCGACGATTGGGGCTTTAAGTATATGGTAGTGTCGGATTGTAGTGCTGTATCCGATTTTTGGATGACACATAAGACATCCAGCGATGCTACACATGCAGCAGCAGTGGGCGTATTGGCTGGTACAGATGTAGAATGTGGATATAACTACGCCTACAAAAGCATTCCAGAAGCCGTTCGTTTAGGCTTGATGAAAGAAGAAGATGTGAATCAGAAAGTAATCAGACTGCTCGAGGCTCGCATCTCGCTTGGCGAGTTCGACCCTTCGGAAATGGTTGAATGGAAACAGATTCCAATGGACAAGGTTGCCGGCAAAGAGCATAAAGAGCTTTCATTAGACATGGCACGCCAAACCATCACATTGCTACAAAATAAGAATAACATTTTACCCTTAAACAAAAAGATAAAGAAGATAGCCGTAATAGGTCCTAATGCCGACATCGAAACCATGATGTGGGGCAATTATAACGGCACACCTACCCAAACCATATCTTTCCTAGAGGGTATAAAAGAGAAGGTAAACAAGCGTGCCATCACCTATTTGCCAGGATGCGATTATACCAATACAAAGACGCTGCACTCCATGTATAACGAGTGCAAGTTCGATGGCAAAGTGGGTATGAAAGCTACCTTCTGGAACAACACCAAGCGCGAAGGCGACCCAGTCAATGTAATTTGGGAAAATGCTCCTTTCTCAAAGACAACCTTTGGCAATTATGCATTTGCACCGGGAGTTAACTTGGAAGGATTCTCTGCTATCTACGAAACCGATTTCACACCATCCGAAAGCGGAAAGGTGTTGCTCGACATGACATCGTGTGGCGACTATGAACTACGCGTTGATGGTGTAACCAAAGTAAAACGTCAAACTTGGCTTACCCTAAACGAACGCTCGTTTATCGAAGTAGAAAAAGGAAAGACATACCATTTAGAGATTCGCTACACGCAAATCCCAACATACAACACCAACTTGAAATTTGATTTAGGCTTTGAAAAAGAGTTCAACTACGACGATATTATCAGCCAGTTGAAAGGCATTGACGTTGTGTTGTTTGCTGGTGGTATATCGGCACGCTACGAAGGCGAAGAGATGCCTATCGAGATAGAAGGCTTTAAGGGTGGCGACCGCACCTCGATAGAGTTCCCCGCTATCCAACGCTCATTGATTCAAAAGTTGAAAGAGGCTGGCAAGAAGGTTATCTTGGTAAACTTCTCTGGATCTGCCATGGCGCTTCTGCCAGAAACAGAAAACTGCGAAGCCATTATTCAGGCTTGGTATCCAGGCGAAATGGGTGGTCGTGCAGTGGCCGATGTATTGTTTGGCGATTATAACCCCGGCGGCAAGTTGCCAGTTACCTTCTACAAGAGCGATTCACAACTTCCCGATTATGGCGATTATTCCATGAAAGGTCGCACATATCGCTACTTCAACGATGCCCTTTTCCCATTCGGATATGGTTTAAGCTATACCACTTTCAGCATTGGCCAAGCAGAGATTGCGAAGAAAGCCAATGGCTATGTAGATGTAACTATTCCGGTAAAGAATACAGGCTCTCGTGCTGGTAGCGAAGTAGTTCAAATCTATGTAAAGGCTTTGAAAGATGTAAACGGTCCATCCAAATCGTTGCGTGCATTCAAACGCGTAGAGTTGAAGGCCAACGAAAGTAAAAACGTGAAAATTGAGCTTGAACCGGAAGCATTCTCATTCTTCGATGAAAAGTCGAACAGTATGATTTGTGTAGATTCGGAAGATGTAACATATGAAATCTACTACGGCACAAGTTCGCAAGAAAAAGACTTGAAGAGCTTGCAGCTAGTAGTAGAAGGATATTAACCAAAGCATATTATTAACCTATAAATAATGCTAACGATGAAAACCTTAAAAAAGATTGTCTCTTTGGCAGCAATGACGCTGCCTGCAATGTCG
>JAFYML010000134.1 GCA_017556595.1 Bacteroides sp. | reverse complement strand
CTATAAACTGGCTTTCCCTGGGGCAGATGTACCCACGCTGAAGTGGTAAGACATACCAGTCATTAGAAACAGATAGTGACGAAA
This sequence comes from Bacteroides sp., assembly GCA_017556595.1. GTDB lineage: Bacteria > Bacteroidota > Bacteroidia > Bacteroidales > Bacteroidaceae > Bacteroides. The sequence continues at coordinate 2,056 of JAFYML010000134.1, read as the reverse complement.
AAGGCGTTGCAGGGATTGCAACGCCTTTTCCGTATTACTTAAACAAACCGCCGAGGATGCCGCCGGCTGCTTTCTTCAAGCCATCGGCCAATGACGAGCCGCCGCCCAAGGATGAAAGCAAATCGCCTACGTCGATGCCATCGTCGTCGTTGGCTTTCTTAGTGAATTTTTCGATGATTACGGGGATAAACTTCACTACCATGTCGGAAATAGTATCCGACAATCCGAGCTTTGAAGCGATATTCTTCTTGAACATACTTGCCGCAAGCGCACTAACCGGACTTGACGAAGCCGATGTCTTACCGGTGAAAAGCGACATCAATTGACCGATACCTCCCTCTTCCGAAGCTGTTTGCTTAATACTGTCGAAGATAGATGATGATACACCATTGAATACTTCGTTCTTTTGATTGTCCGAAATAGACAACTTGTCTGAAATGGATTCAGCTACTTGGTTCTTGATTAAATCGAGTAATTGTGACATTGTATTATGTGTTTAAAATTTAGTTGCAAAGATAAAGAAAACAATGAAAAGTGGAGTTTATCGCTTCATAAATTCTTGCCGTTCATTCTCGGAAAGCTTCTCAATGGCATAGCGAAGCATGGTGCGCGGCATGGTAGATGCATGTTTCTCAAGAAACTGTATCAATAGGTCTTTGTTGCGCTTCCCCATTTCGCGAAGCATCCATCCGATGGCTTTCTGCATTAAGTCGTGCATCTTTTGATGAGATGCCGAACGTAAAAATTGCTCGGACAAGAGAATGGTATCGATGAAATCGCCATTTCTGATAAATGTTAGGGTAGATACAATGGCTATTCGTTGATTCCAAAGCAAGGGGCTATCGGCAAGTTTATAAAGCACTTGGCGTTGTTCGCGTTCGGGCTTCAGTTTCAGGTATTCGCCCACAATGCCCGGTGCCGATAAATCGACTAAATCCCAATTATTGATGTGCGAAGTATGCGAAAGATAGAATTCGAAAATATGCTTTCGCTCGGCTTCGTCGCTCTTCTTGAATCGCTCGACCAACATCAGCAAGGCACAAAGCCTACATTCGTGCCACGGACTTTGTAGCAATTCGGTCATCGCTTGAAAAGGAATGTGCTTATACTCCTTGGCCACTTGGCGAGTATAGGGCACCACTACACCCAAAAATTGATCGCCTTCGCCATACTCGCCCTTCCCTGTCTTGAAAAAACGGGGAAGAATCTGTTTCTTCTCCGGTGTGGAGAATTGCGCTAACCGCTTTATTATTTCGTTTGCCAACTCGCTCATCATTGCTGATTTTTAATTGATAAAGCAAAATTACGAAAAATCTTCGCAACAAATGGAAACTTTACACTACTTTTGCAGAAATAGAAAACATATATAAGTTATGGTATTAAACTATATTTGGATAGCATTCTTTGTGATTGCCTTTATTGTGGCAATGGGTAAATTGTTGTTCACCGGCGACATGAACATATTTACCGAGCTGATTAATGCTACGTTCGACTCGTCGAAGTCGGCTTTCGAAATCTCATTAGGCCTTACGGGTATCCTATCGCTATGGTTGGGCATTATGAAGATAGGCGAAAATAGTGGTATGATAAATGCGCTATCCAACTGGTTAAGTCCTGTATTCTGCAAGCTTTTCCCCGACATTCCTAAGGGTCATCCTGCTATGGGTTCTATCTTTATGAACCTGTCGGCCAATATGTTAGGCCTCGACAATGCCGCTACACCCATGGGATTGAAGGCTATGAAGGAGTTGCAAGAATTGAATCCGAAGAAGGATACCGCCAGCAATCCAATGATTATGTTCCTGGTTATCAATACTTCGGGGCTGATACTGATACCTGTCAGCATTATGATGTATCGCACGCAAATGGGAGCAGCACAACCTACAGACATCTTTATACCTACGCTGCTCACAACTGCCTTTTCGACCATTGTCGGTGTGACAACCGTCAGCATATCGCAACGCATTAACCTGATAAACAAACCCATACTGATGCTTATTGGTGGTATAAGTATTTTCTTTGCCGCTATCATCTGGCTGTTCACACAAGTGGGACG
>JAFYML010000133.1 GCA_017556595.1 Bacteroides sp. | reverse complement strand
CTTGATTATCTTGAGCAAAAATACAATTGTAAGTATGAGCAAATTCGTCCCGATGAATATCGCGAATCGGAACAAATTTATATGATAAAAAATAGGATGTCTCAATGCTCTGGAATAATCGTTTTTGCATTCTCACAAATACACGTGAATAACGGAGAAATTGTCAATAAAACACAACCAATAAATAATGAAGATTATTCTTCACCATGGCTTCATATTGAAACTGCTATAGCAAAAGCATTATATGATTTTCCTACAATGATAGTTACTGAAGACAATACATATTGTAATGGTATATTTGATGACAAAATTGTCAATAACGACAAACTTATGTTCAAAATCAACTACAAAGGTTTATTCACAAGTGAAGATGAGCAAACAATCACACATTGGAATAGAGCTGTCGAACAATATAATGTCAAAAAATAACAAATTTAATCATCGCATAAATTCAAAATAATTTTAGTATAAATTGTATTTGAATTTTAGTATAAATAAAAAATAATTTATGCATAAAAAAATAGCCGTGACGCAAACGCGCCACGGCTATTATATATAATAAGGTGTAGAATTACATCATGCCACCCATACCGCCCATGCCGGCATTCATTGGCATTTCGGGCTTGTCTTCTTTCTTTTCTACAATAACGCACTCGGTGGTGAGGAACATACCTGCAATAGAAGCCGCATTTTCCAATGCTACGCGAGTAACCTTAGCTGGGTCAACTACACCGGCTGCGTAAAGGTTTTCGTAAACATCGGTACGTGCGTTGTAACCAAAGTCGGCCTTGCCTTCGCTAACCTTTTGTACCACTACTGCACCTTCTACACCTGCATTAGCACAGATTTGACGCAAAGGTTCTTCGATGGCACGACGAATGATGGCTACACCGGTTGTTTCGTCGGCATTGTCGCCTTGCAAACCTTCCAAAGCGCTGATAGCGCGGATGTATGCAACACCACCACCAGGAACGATACCTTCTTCGATAGCTGCACGTGTAGCACGAAGTGCATCATCTACGCGGTCTTTCTTTTCTTTCATCTCTACTTCCGAAGCAGCACCTACGTAAAGTACAGCTACACCGCCAGAAAGCTTAGCCAAACGTTCTTGCAACTTTTCGCGGTCGTAGTCGCTCTTTGTTGAAGCGATTTGAGCTTTGATTTGTTCGCAACGTTCTTTGATGAATTGCTTGTCGCCAGCACCGTTTACGATGGTTGTATCATCCTTAGTGATAGTAACCTTCTCTGCTGTACCCAACATTTCGATTGTAGCTTGTTCCAACTTAATGCCTTTCTCTTCGCTGATTACCAAACCACCTGTCAAGATAGCAATGTCTTCCAACATTTCTTTACGACGATCGCCAAAGCCAGGAGCCTTCACTGCACAGATTTTGAGTTGTGAGCGCAAGCGGTTTACAACCAATGTTGTCAATGCTTCGCTATCCACATCTTCAGCAATCACCAACAAAGGACGACCTGTTTGTACGGCTGGTTCTAGGATAGGCAAGAAATCTTTCAAGTTAGAAATCTTCTTGTCGTAGATAAGGATATAAGGATTCTCCATTTCGCATTCCATCTTTTCTGTATTGGTTACGAAATAAGGAGAGAGGTAACCGCGGTCGAATTGCATACCTTCAACTACACCGATTGTTGTATCAGTACCCTTAGCTTCTTCGATAGTGATTACACCATCTTTAGATACCTTGCGCATAGCATCGGCAAGAAGTTTACCGATAACAGGGTCGTTATTAGCTGATACTGTACCTACTTGTTCAATCTTATCGTAGTTATCGCCCACCATCTCTGCTTGTGCCTTGATAGATTCTACTACCTTAGCCACAGCCTTGTCGATACCACGTTTGATATCCATAGGGCTTGCACCAGCAGTTACGTTCTTCAAACCTTCGGCAACGATAGCTTGTGCCAATACGGTAGCGGTTGTAGTACCATCACCTGCATCATCACCTGTCTTGCTTGCCACTTCCTTCACCAATTGTGCACCGGTGTTTTGATATGGGTCGGCCAACTCAACTTCCTTGGCAACTGTTACACCGTCCTTAGTGATATGAGGAGCACCAAACTTCTTTTCGATAATTACGTTGCGACCTTTAGGGCCAAGTGTCACCTTTACGGCATTGGCCAATGTATCGATACCCTTCTTCAATTGGTCGCGGGCATCTATATTGAATAAAATTTCTTTTGCCATAGTTCTTTTAATTATGAATTATGAATTTTTAATTATGAATTAGGCTAATACGGCCAATATATCGCTTTGACGCATGATGAGGTACTTAGTTCCTTCGAGTTCGATTTCAGTACCAGCATACTTGCCATAAAGCACAGTATCACCTACCTTAAGAATCATTTCTTCGTCTTTTGTACCATTTCCTACGGCGATTACTTCACCTTTCAATGGTTTTTCCTTTGCTGTATCGGGGATAATGATACCACCGATAGTCTTTTCTTCTGCTGGTGCAGGAAGCACTAGCACTCTGTCTGCCAATGGTTTAATATTCATACTAATCAAGTTTT
>JAFYML010000132.1 GCA_017556595.1 Bacteroides sp. | reverse complement strand
GCTTGAAGATTGGTTATACGTTGGATAAAAACAAGATTACCATAAAGTGGCATGTCGAAAATATTGGCGATACGGATATGTACTTCCAAATTGGTGCGCATCCGGCTTTCTACTTCCCCAACTTCGACCCTGCTACCAACGAGCGTTGCTTCTTTGCTTTCGACAATAACAACGATTTGAAGTACATCTCTCCCATAGAAAAGGGTTGCGTTTCGCCCGATGTTCATACATTGCAATTGGATGCCGATGGCTTGATGCCGGTAGATATCCATACATTCGATTGCGATACATACATCTTCGAGGATAAGCAACTAAAGAAGGTGTCCTTATTAACAAAGGAGAAGAAACCCTACCTCAGTTTAGTGTTCGACACACCATTGGTAGCTATTTGGTCACCCACTAAGCCTCATCCCGATTGCCCATTTATCTGCATTGAGCCATGGTACGGTCGTTGCGACAAGATTGGTTATGAAGGCGAACTTCAATACCGCGAATGGATGCAACAACTTGCCCCAAAAGAATCGTTTGATGCAAGCTATGATATTATTATCGAAGAATAAACATAACAAGCCTAAAAATACAATAAGTATTATAAAAAAACGTGCCGATTGGCACGTTTTTCTTTTTTACTTCTCTTCTTCCCAATGGAAAGGTTCGAAATTAGCGTCTTTATCTTTCCACGACGGCTTGCGCATGGCGTAGATAATAAGCGGAGCGGCCACTACCACAATACAACCAATCACCAATACAGCATACCACATGGCATTGCTACCTACGGCAATTTGTCCGGGCGGAATGAAACTTAACACAAAAGCTAATAAAGAACCTAAGAAACCAACACCAGAAATCAACCACATCAAGCCATTACCCTTGCTTCCTATGCGGAATGGACGGGGCGTTTTCTTCATGTTATAACGCAAATAAATGGCGGCGGCAAACATCAGCAAGTACATTATCAGATAGAGCAGCACGGTGAGTTGCGAAAGAATCTGATAGAAACTTTGCACCGAAGGCATTACGACAAAAAGCAATCCCAACAGCGTTACAATAGCCCCTTGTATAAGGAGAATGTTGCGTTGCACACCTACCTTATTTGTCTTTTGGAAAAACGGCGGCAAATATCCCGCACGCCCCACGGCAAAGATACCTTTCGATGGGCCAGCTACCCACGTCAATACACCGGCTAGCACACCGAAGGCCAAAGCGATAGCAATGATAGGCGACAACCACGAAGCACGTATAAACGCAAAATAGCGGTCGAAACCAACCAACAAACTTTGCGTCAAGTTAATTTCGCTCTTCGGAATGATAATGCCAAGCGAGAAAGTACCCAAGATAAATATCAGCACGGTAACGAACGAACCGATAAACACCGCCTTAGGATAGTTGCGCGAGGGGTTATCCACATCCTTTACGTGAATACCACCCATCTCCATACCGGCATAAAAAAGGAAGATACTCGATGCCAACACCAGGTTGTTGAAGTTACTAAGATCGGGGAAGAAACTACCCGAGAAGTCGAGTTGCGAATGTCCGCCACCAATCAAATAAACAATGGCCAAAAGCACCAACAAGCCTGCCGGAATAATAGTACCCACCAAGCCGCCAATCTTCGACACCTTGCCTACCCACGACATACCCTTCAGCGAAATGAATGTAGCCAACCAATAGATAATCAACACCACCACAAGGGTGTACAATCTATTGGAAGCCAACGTCATGTCGTAGGCATCGTTCATACCTATAAAAGCAAGCGACACGGCACCAAACGTCAACACCGTAGGATACCAAATAGTACTCTCCACCCATTGCAACCAAATAGCTAGAAAGCCCATTCGCTTACCGAAGGCCTCGCCAACCCAACGAAACACACCGCCTTGTTTGTCGGCAAACATAGCCGCCAATTCGGCGGCTACCAAAGCCGTAGGAATAAGAAATACGATGGCCGCAAATAGGTAATAAAAAGCCGAACTTACTCCATATTCGGCCTCAGCTGGAAGTCCGCGAAGGGAAACAACCGCCGTTACATTCATAATTGCGAGTGTAGCTACACTCAATTTTGTAGAAATACGTTGATTTGCCATAATAATTATTTTTTTGTTCTGTGCTATAACAACGGCAAGCGAATAAAAGTTTTTGCGAACATTCTCTATCATTGATTTGTTTCGCTGAAAAACTTTAAAGATTGAAGTATGAACAAGAAACTATTTTTCAGCCTATGCACACTCCTTGGATGGGGTGCTATGCAGGCGCAAGTCATTCAGCCGGACACGCTCCGTCCTTCGGTAATCCTTACCGACGAACCGCACCACACCGACAACGAAGCCATCAAGGCGATATACGAAGCCAATGGCCTTCATTTTCAAGACCCGCGCGCGCCGCGTTTTCTCTTCTTAGATAGGAAAGGGCGTGTAGCAATGGGCATCGGTGGTTATTTCAAAGGTACCCTATCGGCCGATATGGGAGGTATAGCCAATAGTCTCGATTTTGTAACGGCGGACATCCCTACCCCCAATCGCCCCGACATGCGAAGCCAATTTCAAATGGACGCATCCACCTCGCGTATATTCTTAAAATTGGTGGGAAAGCAAACACCCGTAGGCGATTTCACAGTTTATCTTGAAAGCGATTTTCGCGGCCAATCGGCCGGAAGCTACAACATGCGATTGCGTCAAGCCTACATCCAATTGGGACACATCCGAGCCGGTAAAGCATGGAGCACCTTCTTCGACCCGGTAGCCGCTCCGCCAACCATCGATTTCGAAGGACCTTCGGGCACCGTAGGCGTTCGCAACGTAATGGTGCAATATAGTCAAAAGCTCGATACGCATTGGAGTTTTGCCGCCGCTATCGAGAATCCTGCGGCTAGCTACACCACCCAAGCCGGCAAGAACGAAGCCATCAATCAACGCATCCCCGACATACCGGCCTACTTGCAATACGAGTGGGATGACGGACAAAGTCACATCCGCCTATCGGGCCTATTTCGTGCCTTGTCCTATCGTAATTTGATAAGCAACGACAACAAATACGCCATCGGTTGGGCAGGACAATTAAGCGGTATCATAGCCATCACGCCCCAACTAACATTCTATTACCAAGCCGCTTATGGACGTGGATATGCCAACTATCTAAACGATTTAGGAGGCGATGGATACGATTTGGTGGCTGAGGGAGAAAGTGGCGACATGACCGCTCCCTACGCCTTCGGTTTCGTGGGTGGGCTTCAATACAACATCAACAATCGGTTGTTCATCTCTACCTCGTCTAGCCAATGCCGCTTGTATGGCGAGGGAAACATCCCTTCTACCGGATATAAATATGGTCAATACATGGTAGTAAATGCCTTTTATTCGCTATTCAACAATTGCCAGTTAGGTGTTGAATATCTCTATGGCAATAGGCACAACAACGACCATTCAATAGGAAAAGCGCATCGAATCAATGCGATGATACAATATAATTTTTAATCCTAAAACAAAAAAAAGTATGGAAAAATCAGATTTCAATGCCGATGTGTTCGGTTCAAAAGCAATGTTACAACCTGCACCGGCAGACAAGATTCCACAACATGGCATCCGCCCAGACATTGCCTATCAAATGGTGAAAGACGAAACCTTTGCCCAAACGCAACCACGCCTCAACATGGCCACCTTCGTCACCACCTACATGGATAAGTACGCCACCCAACTGATGAACGAAGCCATTGCCATCAACTACATTGACGAAACGGAATATCCGCGTGTAGCCGTGATGTGCGCCAAGTGCATCAACATCATGGCCAACTTATGGAATACGCCCGAGCAAGGCAAATGGAAAACCGGAGCATTAGCCATCGGCTCGTCCGAAGCATGTATGCTAGGCGGTGTAGCCGCTTGGCTTCGTTGGAAAGAGCGCCGCGAAGCACAAGGCAAGCCCACCGATAAGCCCAATTTCATCATCTCTACCGGCTATCAAGTAGTGTGGGAAAAGTTTGCCGACCTTTGGCAAATCGAGATGCGCACCGTGCCGCTAACCCTCGAAAAAATTACCCTCGACCCCCAAGCCGTTATCAACCTTTGCGATGAGAACACCATCTGCGTAGTACCCATCCAAGGCGTAACGTGGACAGGCCTCAACGACGATGTAGAAGCACTCGATGCCGCCCTCGACGAATACAATGCGCGTACCGGCTACGACATCCCCATCCATGTCGATGCAGCTTCGGGCGGTTTCATCCTACCCTTCATCAACCCCGAAAAGAAGTGGGACTTCCGCTTAAAGTGGGTGCTCTCCATCAGCACCTCCGGCCATAAATACGGCCTTGTCTATCCCGGCTTGGGTTGGGTAGTTTGGAAAGACAAAAAGTACCTGCCAGGCAAGATGTCCTTCTCCGTAAACTACCTTGGT
>JAFYML010000131.1 GCA_017556595.1 Bacteroides sp. | reverse complement strand
CTAATTCGTTGGCAACATAGTGTATTTCCGACTTCTTGATGCGGTCTTGCTTATAAGTTTTATCAATAGCCGATGTACTATGCTCCACCATTGTCAATCCTTTGGTGAAATCGCTTACATTTGTTACTAAGCCAAGTGGCGAATCTTGCAACATTGCCTTACCGTTGTAGGTCAATGCGTAGGTAGCTACACCACCCTCTTGCAATGTCACCTTCACATTCAACTTTCCGTCGGGACTATCTACCGATACTTGCGCTTGCAATTGTCCCGAGAAAGAAATCATACATAGCACGCCAAGCATGCACAACAATCTATACATTCTCATAATTAAAACGGGTATTAGTTTATAACTTGTATGCAAAAATATATAATTTATTGTATTTTTGCACATCAATTACGAAATAATTTTATGGCAGGTATCTACATACATATCCCTTTTTGCAAAACGCGGTGCGCCTATTGCGATTTCTATTCAACTACACACGAAGATTTGAAACAGCAATACGTGGATGCCGTGTGCAAAGAGTTGGTGCAAAGGAAGGATTACCTGAAAGGCGAAACCATAGATACTATTTATATAGGTGGAGGTACACCATCGCAACTTGATATCAATCAGCTAAACGCGCTATTCGCCACCATCGAAACACATTTCCCGCTAAACAAGCATCCTGAAATAACGATAGAGGTAAATCCCGACGATGTATCGGATAGCTATGCCGAAGGATTAAAACAAACGCCAGTCAATCGCGTCAGCATGGGTATTCAAACCTTTAATGACGATGTTCTACGGAGTTTGTTCCGTAGACACACCGAACAAATTGCGCGCATGGCTACAACACGCTTGCGAGAAAAGGGCTTTCAAAACATCAGTATCGACTTGATGTATGGCCTTCCCGGCGAAACCATCGAGCAATGGGAAAACGATTTGCAACAGGCCATTGCATTGAATGTCGAGCATATCTCGGCCTATCACCTCACCTACGAAGAGGGTACGCCCCTTCATCGCCGATTACAAAAAGGCGAAGTGAACGAAGTGAGCGAAGAGTTGAGTTTGACATTCTTCAACATGCTTATAGATACACTGACAAAGGCGGGTTATCAACACTACGAAATATCCAACTTCTGCAAGCCAAATATGCACTCGCGCCATAACTCCTCCTATTGGCAAGGCATCGCTTATTTGGGATGTGGTGCGGCCGCTCATTCGTTCGATGGTACATCGCGCCAATGGAATATTGCCGATATAAGAGCCTACATCAAAGGTATTGAAAGCAATGAACCATGCTTTGATATCGAAACGTTGGACACCCCCACTCGATACAATGAATACATTATGACTGGCCTACGTACATCGCACGGCATCTGTTTCAACGAGGTAGCACAACGCTTTGGTCAATCGCTTGCCGCATCGTGCAAAAAAAGCGCCACCCCCCATTTGGAGAGTGGCAAACTGATTATGGAAAACCATCGGATAAAGCTATCGCGCGAAGGCATCTTTGTTTCCGACGCTATTATTTGCGATTTAATGGTGCTTACTTAATCGTTACCATCGTTGCACCAAATCCATACTCTTGAAACGAAGCATCTTGGTGGCGGCAAGTGGGATATTTGCGCTTAAGTTCTTCAAGGATAGCTTTGCGCAACACGCCATCGCCCTTGCCATGAATAAAGACAATGCGTTGCTCGCGCTTGTTTCTATATTGATTCATCACCTCGCGAAACTTATCCAACTGATAGTTTAGCATCTCGCTATTGCTCATACCGCGTGTATCGTCGAGCAACTCGCCAATGTGCAAATCCACCTCAATGATGCCATTCTTCGCCACGCCACGCTTAACAATGGTTTGCGGCTTATCAACTTGTTGTTTCATGTTCAATGCACGTTGCAACTCTTCGGCCGAGACATACACCTGCTTGGTAGCTTGATCATCCTTAATCAAATCGTATAGCAACGCAGGTGTTGGGAAGAAGTCATTGCTTTGAAAGGTGTGTAGCTTGTAAAACTTCACGGTGTCGATGCGCAACTCAACGCTAACAGGTTGCTTCAATGCAAACGAGCGATTATCTTTGAATGCCATCAACTGTACGGCTACACGTTCGCGATCATTCAACTCAGCCTTCTCAAATTCTTCCAAGAAAAGTTTTGTATTTGGCTCAAGAATGCCGTGCGAGCGTACCGTCCAGGCCTTACCTTCGGCACCCATATAAATATAGTAAAAGTAGTAATTACTATCGTTCACCAAGTAAGTTTCGAAAGGGGTGGTGCTCACCGCCTTAATATCTACAGGCACAAACGCAAGAAGCACATTCAGCGTATCGCCACCCTTCATTTCTGGTTGACGATAGACAGATATCTGTGGTTTTTCTACCCTACGAAGGGGTTCTTCTTGCACAAAGCCGGTTGAGCGGGCCGGTTGCTCTTCCGCGCGTCGTTTCTCCTCCGCCTTAGCCGCTTTTGCCGCTGGTGTAGGGATATTATAGTCGTCTGTTTCTATCACCACACATTCGCGTGCCGGCATGGGGATGTCAAATCCATCAGCATCTTCCACCAACACAATATCCTTTCCTCGGAAACCGGTTACAACACCTCCGCCACATTCGCTCAAGAAGCGCACTTTATCACCTATTTTTATCATAACATTAGCCTATTTAATAAATTCGGTGGCAAAGATAAGGTAATATTTATAATTAATGCCTATCTTTGTAAAACTATGACAGAAGATACCTACAAAACCATCGTCGGACAAGCCGAAGGCATCTACACCGAGAAGCGAAGTAAGTTCATTGCTATCGCCCTGCCCGTGCGCACCATAGACGAGATAAAAGCACACCTCGAAGTGTATCAAAAGAAGTACTACGATGCACGCCATGTGTGCTATGCCTATATGCTTGGACACGAACGTAAAGATTTTCGTGCTAACGACAACGGCGAGCCATCGGGCACCGCCGGCAAACCGATATTGGGACAAATCAACTCGAACGAGCTGACCGATATCTTAATAATCGTTGTCCGCTATTTTGGAGGTATTAAATTAGGTACAAGTGGGTTGATTGTTGCTTATAAAGCGGCCGCCGCCGAAGCTATTGCCGCCGCCACTATCATCGAAAAGACGGTGGACGAAGATATTACCTTCTACTTCGAATACCCCTTTATGAACGACGTGATGCGCATTGTGAAGGAAGAAGAGCCCGAAATTATCTCGCAAGGCTACGACATGGATTGTAACATGACACTACGTATACGTCAATCCATGATGCCTAAATTACGCGCTCGATTGGAGAAAGTAGAAACACTACGATTTGAAGAATGAGTTAGTAATGAAGATTGTTTTAGCATTCGATTCCTACAAAGGATGCCTCTCGTCGAGCGAAGTAGCCGCTATCGTGTCCGAAGCCATCCACAAGCTACATCCATCGTGCCAAGTGGTCAGCTTCCCCCTATCCGATGGTGGCGAAGGTTTGTTGGAAACATTAGTAGAAAGCACAAAGGGAAAGTACATCGAATGCACATCCTATGACCCACTAATGCACCCCATACACTCCACCTACGGATGTACCGGCGATGGGCGTACAGCTATCATCGAAATGGCGGCATGTAGCGGCCTACATCTACTCACCAACGCTGAGCGCAATCCTCTTCACACCACCACCTACGGCACAGGCATACAAATCGCACATGCCCTTTCGCAAGGCTATCGCCGCTTCATCATTGGCTTGGGAGGTAGTGCCACGTGCGATGCAGGGTTAGGGTTACTTGCGGCTATTGGCTATCATTTTTTCGATGCACAAGATAAACTCATCCCCTACCCATGCGGAGAAGATTTAATAAAAGTATCCTACTTTGACACCACTCATTGCAACCCGCTATTAAACGAATGTGAATTTATCGTGGCG